>CAZHBK010000115.1:0-4650 GCA_964530465.1 uncultured Nitrososphaeria archaeon
TGTAGAACGTCTAGAGCTTAAGGAGAAGGAGAGATTGAAATGACAATACTCGATACAAGCGTAGTAATTGATAGAGTTAAATCAAGAAAGACTATTAGTGAAGATATAACAGTTGTTACGTTAATTGAATATCCTAAGACGGTCTATCATAAATACTTCTATGGAGAAGGGATTGTGATGTTATCTTCTATTTGTTTTCAATAGTTGGATTTCATTGATCTACGTATATATGAATGATATGATGAAGCCACCTAGATTGAAGCTCGAATGTGTGATTACTGCTGGTATTATCGATTTCGTCTTACCGCTTAGATAGCCTGCAATTATACTCATTATGAATGCTGTAGTCGTTATGGATATACGCTGGGCTATTGGCGTTGTTGAGAACGGTATTAGATGTACTAATGAGAATAATATAGCAGATATAATTGTTGAAGTCCATAGATCCAACCCTCTATCAAGCATGTAATTTAATAATACCCCTCTGAATAGGGTCTCCTCACATATCGGTGATAGAATTAACGCGCTTAGAACATATATAACTATATTCTCCGTTATCCCTGGTATTGGAGGTTTGAAGCCTATTGGTTTCATTATGTAAAACTCTAGATATGCTATTACCGATGAAATAGCTAAAGCTGTAATGAAAACCTCAAGCATCAATATAATACCTGTCCTTCTAAAGCCTACGAATTCATAGCTATATCTAAGGACTAATCTAGTGAATACTATTGAGAGGGTTAGAAAGGATAACTGAGTGAGTATAGCACTTAAAATAGCATTCCTACTGAGAAGGATTGTTAGAGCACCGATAATACTACTAGGTATGAATATAGCTAGCCATAGTAGAATACCCTTAACAGCAGTTAATATATAATGGTATACACATCTATTATCCTTACCCATTAAATCATCTTATTGATATATCACTCTTAAGAATATTTCCTTAGGCTAATCAATTGAAATTAATGGACTTGAATGATTAGATCTAAGACTAGTATTTACATGAGAGGCTATAAGGAGAGCTTTAGAAGCACGCTATTTAAGGAATTAGTTAGTGGCGAATCCATTGATTACACACCTTATGATTCTCTTCTAGCTGATCTATTCAAGTTAAACTTATGTATTAATCCTAGTGGTGTTTATTATAATGAAGTCTGTTTGATTAAGGTTATGGATCCTGAGTTATTAAGAGGTTTGAAACTTTGGCTGCTTTAAAGGAGAGAAGATATTCTAGAGAAGATTTTCAATAATGTACCTAAACTCTATCTTATTATTGATGAGATTTGACCACCTAGTTTATCCTGTATTATTCTCCATATCCTATAGATGTCTCTTTTAGCCTCCTTTTTCATATTTGGGTATTGTTTAATTGATATTATGATTGAGTGTAGATAAAGTTAGTATGGGAGATATAGCTGTTGATTTAGTAGTCTTGTTAGATATCGCTTTGTATTATCTTTCAACCTCTTATTTAAATCATAAAGTAATATGTTATTATTTTGTGGATGGGTTTCTATGAGAGATCATTATTTAAAATCTATTAGGATAGAGAATTTCCGCGGGATTTCCAAGGGTATTTTAGAGGATTTTCAAGATATCAATATCTTTATTGGTAGGAATAATACGGGTAAATCTTCAGTCTTAGAGGCGTTATATTTGTTTCTGACAGACGGCCATGTAGACTTTCTAGATAGAAGGTCGCTGAGAGTAGTTGTTACTAGAAGAGGATGGTATGGTACTGAGACAGTAAGTCATTTATTTACAGACCCTAATTCTCCATCTATAATAGAAGGAGGTAATACTCAAGGTAGAAAGGATAAGTTTTCACTTTCAATTAGCATTCCATACTCTACTGAGCTGTCATATGCTAAGGAGGCTGGTCTAGATATTAATAGAACGGTTTGCTTGAAAGCCGATAAGAATGATAGGGCATTATACAGATTCTATATTAGCAGTGAGGGGAAAACCCACTATTTCATTTTAGATGAGGGGTATTTTACTGGGAGGCGGAGTAATACTCTCTTTATTGATGATCTTTTAGTGAAGTCTTTTGGCGAGCCTGAAAAGATATATTCCGTGATATTGAAGTTGGGTGGGAGAGATGTTTTAGATAGGGTGCTTTCGGTTTTAAGGGATAGATATCCAGATGTAAGAGATGTAACTCCATTACAGATTGGAGATAGATGGGTTCTTCACGTGCTTTATGAAGATAGGTCCATTCCGTTTTACTCTATGGGTGATGGTTTTAAGCTTGCATTTACATATGTGATGTTATCGAGTTTGGTTAGGGGTGGTTATTTGATTATAGAGGAGCCGGAGCAGCATCAGCATCCTGGTAGTTTAGATCTTATATTGAAGGCTTTATATCGAGCTGCTAGGAATAATGATGTACAGATATTTATTTCTACACATGATATACGTGTACTTGATAGATTTATAGAGCTTGCTAAAGAGGAGGGTGGGGTTCTTGTGAAGGTCTATAAGTTAAGTCTAGAGGATAATATTCTTAAGGCTACTACATTCGATCTTGAGGAATTATATACGTATAGAAAGGAGTTAGAAATTGACTTAAGACTCTAACCCTGGTTATGTATAAGATTTTATTTCTAGTTGAGGGTCAGGATGACTTTCAATTCTATAAGATGCTATTGGGTAAGATTTATGAGATTGAGATTAAAGATGCTACGTACATTAGTGAGTTGTTTGGAGGAGAGATAGGTAGGAGGAGTACGTGTATATTACTAGGCGATAAAGAGATATATCTAACTTGGTGTGGTGGTATTGATAAACTTAAAAATATGCTTAGGTATGTCCTAGCTAAAGCTGATTTAGCAAGGAGGGTTAAAGAGGATAGTTTAAAAGTTATTGTAGTTGCTGTTGATCTTAATGATAAGAGTGAGGATCAGATAATCAATGAATTTATAGGAATTATATCAAGTATAGGAATAGGGTATAGTAAAGTAGATAATTGTATTAGAATTTCTATAGATGCATCAAATATAGATATCTATGTAATTACACAAGGTTTAATAGATGAAGCATTTGAAAAACACTCCCTAGAGGAGTATATAATTAAAATCCTAGGTCAGAGGTATCCGAGAATATCTAATGAAGTATTAAAATTAATTGAAAACTTAAATCTAAAACCCTCACCGAAGATGGTCATTGGGTTGTATGAAGCAGTATTGGTCGAAAATAAGGGGATTCCACCTTTAATCTCGAAGGTAATATGGGAATCGGATATAAGTGAATTAAAGGAGAAAATAGCAGATATAGTTAACAAGTTAATGAACATATTAAGACTTGAAGATTATTCCCGATGATTAAGATTCCTGTATCATTCCTTCTCTATTGCAACCTCAACATTATTAATTTGATATTAAATTTGATGTTTATTGAGAATTTTTATCTGTAAGGATGAAGGTTGATAATAAAATCTATTAATGGTGTGCTGAAGGAGATCGATAGGCTTATTATTAAAGAGGATTGAATCTATAGAGCTTCCTAAGGTGGAGAGAGTTAGAGAGACTTTTTAAGAGAAGGAGTATGAAGGAGCCTGTAATTGCTCTAAGCCTGAATTCTCTGGTATATAGAATCTACCTAGATACTCGTAGAGATTATTAGTCGTTAGAGTTTGAGTTGATGGTGGAGTAAAATATTATTATGTAGGGAGTGAGTAGATTTAATTTTTATGCTTGAGAATTAGTTGCTTGTTAGGTTAACTTGTTATAAAAGATTATTAAGTTAAACTTATGTATTAAGTTAGTAGTGTTTATTATATGAAGTCTGTTTTAATTAAGATGGTAGATCCTGAGTTGTTTAAGAGGTTTAAGGCTTTAGCTGTTTTAAGGGGAATTACACTATCTCAGGCTTTTAATGAAGCTATGGAGCTTTGGATTAATAGTTGTGAAAAATCGCTGGGTATTAGAAGTGAGTCTGATGTAGATAGTGAGTTTTTCAGTAAGGTTAGAGGGGAGTTGGATAGGAAGTATAGAGGTAAGTATGTTTTAATAGCTAATAGGAGGGTTATAGCTGTTGTTAATGATATTAGAGAGGCGTATAGGGTTTTAGAGAGGGAGGGATTAAATAAGTGTCTGATTTATAAGGCTGGTATGGAGAGGGAGAGGGGAGAGTGGTTATGGAGCTCTATAGAGCCTTAAACTGTATAGATTATATTGATGAAAGACCCGTAATTGAAGTATCGATATATAGTAGGAGGAATGGTTGGATATCTTTTAAAATACCTATAGATACTGGATTCTCAGGAGAAATTCTACTACCCAGTAATGTATATCATGAATTATCAGAATTGGAATTACCTAAGGAGTTATTCCCAGTATATAGTACGTTAATCGGTAAGGTTATTATGCGTAGGAGTATAGCTTTAATTAAAGTATATGGGCTGGAATTCGAAGGATATATTGAAACACCAATGTATGGTGGTGGTAAGTTCCTTGCAGGCCGGAAACTATTAAGAAAATTAGATATTGCATTGTTAGGGAGGAAGTTAAAGACATGCTATTTAGAGGAAGTTAAAGAATAAGAATATGGAAAAGCTTAATCCTTAAGCCCTGAAGATACATTTATTAAGGTTAAAAGACGCTATCTTATTAACTCTTAATTTTAGATGACATATAACTAGCCATA
>CAZHBK010000116.1:0-4624 GCA_964530465.1 uncultured Nitrososphaeria archaeon
CTTGATCCAATCGAGAATCTCTACACCTACAATTACTATCCATACACAGATACCGAATACATAAACTGCACGTTTAATATATTAAAATATGCTAATGGAATATGGAGTACGATCTGGTCATCAAAGGGCAAGCTTGACTATGATATAGGAACTTCTGGAAACTATGTCATTTATATATTTGATATAGTAATAAGATGGGTTAATGATAAGGTATACTTGATTATTGGAGGAGGAAACGAATGGATTAACGATCCATCTATAAATGAGCCATATAGCTTCAAGCATTTATATTTCTCAACTACTATATCGGGTTCTCCAAGACTGAGAATAGACGTTATGAATAGCTCTTATGTTGATCAATGGGATAATGAGGATATCTATAAACCCTTAAGATCAATATGTTGGATTCAATTAATAAATATCTATAATTGTGTAGGTGATCATATTAAATCACTATTCCTAGAGTATAATGCATCTTCTGCTATTTGGGATTTGGGTAGGAGGTATTTAGATGGATATATTATATCTTCAAAAACTCAATCAATCCTTAATAATTACAAAGCTAATAACCTAATTCTCGCAACAACGCCCACCCTAATATCACCATCATCTGACTTACTCGTATTTAACATGAGTAATCTAAGATGGATTACTATAAATGAAGGATCATTAGACTACTTGGGAATCTATATATTTAATGATAGAGGCATACTATACTACAATTTATCTAAATTCTCAGATGAGGTATCAGATTACGGGGCAAAGCTTCTTTCAAGCAACATCATTATAATACTTTACCCAGCTGATAAGATAATAGTTAAAGCTCTTGATTTAAGTGAGGTGATTAGTGATGCTGAAGTATATAGACCCTAAGGAGCATGGTATAATTATAGATGACTATACAGTACGTGCTAAGTTGAAATCAGATCTCTCTTCATATGAGATTATGGCACACATATATATTGTTGATGCTGGTGATAGATATCTCTATGTTATTAATGAGCCGTATCGTGACTTGTATGAATTAGTTAATGAGATACTTAGATATATTCAAAATTTCATAAAGTACGATGATGCATTCTTCTATGATCCAGTTGCATATATTATAGAATTATATAATAGGCATATTGAAGAATCTAAGAAAATTTTAAAGAGGATATTAGGATCTGAGTATGAGATAAAAGCAAAGAGCATTAGGGAGGCTTTAAAATATTATTTAATTAGGAATATTCTGGGATATGGTGATGTTACATATCCTTTAGCAGATGAATATGTTGAAGATATATCATGTGATAGACCTAGTTCTACTATAAAGATATGGCATAAGAGATATAATGATAAAGGTTGGCTTGAATCTAACATATTCTTAACTAGCAATGAATTAGATACATATATAAGTAAACTAGCTTATAGATCTGGTAAAAATATAAATGTACTGCAACCTGTATTAGAAGGTACACTTCCAGAAGGCTATAGAGTTACCGCTACGTGGAGAAAAGAGATATCACCCAGAGGTAGTAGCTTTACAATTCGAAAGTTTAGATCTAAGCCATACACATTGCCTGAGTTAGTCTACATGGGTGTTATGAATGCCTCAATCGCCGCATATCTATGGAGACTTGTAGAACTTAAGAAGTTTATCATAATTATTGGTCCCTCTGGAGCTGGTAAAACAACATTATTAAACGCTCTAGCGCATTTAATACATCCCAACCTTAAGATAATATCTATTGAGGAAGTTCAGGAAATTCACCTACCATACCATCCTAGTTGGAAACCATTTGTAACGAGAAGTGGAATATACCTCACAGAATATAATATTTTTGATTTATTAAGAGTCGCCTTAAGGGAGAGAGCGGATTACATTATCCTAGGAGAAAGCAGAGGTGAAGAAGCTAGACTAATATTTCAAGCTGCTGCAACCGGACATGGATGTATAACAACGTTTCATGCTAGTGATTTGAGAGAGGCTTTAGCTAGGTTAACTAGTAGACCCATACTTGTTGATCCAAGTATGATCAATTTAATAGATACAGTAGTAGCTTTAAGATTCCAATTTAATAAGTATAATGCACCTAACAAGAGGATTTTATCAAATGTATATAGGCAAGTAAATGAAGGATGGATAGAACTCTATAATTACGATTTAAATGGCAAGGATTTTGATATAATAAATGAGCGTAAAGAGCACCTACTTGATTTAGATATAGATCAGCTGAAGATTAGAAGAGATTTTCTAAAGTATCTCGTTAAAATTAAATCATTCGACCCTAAAGAGACAATTGAGAGAATATTCTACTTCTACCAAGGAGCGTATAGACACATTAATGGTAGATGGATCTTAGAAGGGGTATATAATGAAAGCAGACCTTGAACGAAGACTCAAAGAACCACTTAGGATAAGAGTATGTAAGTCTTTAATTCATGTAAGTTTAAACTTTAAAGCATTAGATAACAGTAGATTAGAGATATCAAATAAAATTATAACAATCACAATTATAGTCTTCGTTATATCATTACTAACTTCCTACTACTTGTTATCAATAGTCATAAAATCAATCTATCTACTTACATTATTATCTATCTTACTTAGCATTGCAATTTCACTAACTGTATCTAATGTATATATTATATCCTATAACAATGAATTTAAATCCAAGTTAGACTCCGAATATCCTATACTAGTACTAGTATTTGCAATATTGCATTTCGCACCATTATACTATATACTTTTCGAAATAATTCATAGGTTTAAGGATATATTGAAGTATAGCTCTAAATTAATTAGAAGCTGGTTATTTAAATTCCATTTAAGCAATAAGGAGTTATCCTCAATAATATATGAATCTCTCTCTGAACTCCCAGAATGTAGGTTTAGGCGATTCTTCATTAATTATATTAGAATATTATACACTGGAGGTAGTATAAAGCGATTTTTAGAGAGATCTATTGAATCAATTCTCGAAGATATATATATTAACTGGGAAGCTAGCTGGAGAAGTCTTGTTGGAAGACTAGAAACAACCATCCTGCTATATGGATTAACGCCCTCAATATTAATCTCAATTGTTACGACGCTGGGTATTCATTTAGTCTACATATTATTCTTGGTATTAATACTAATATTACCAGTAACAGCTATAATACTATACTCATACTTTGACGTAAGTCTCTTTAAAATACCTATAACTGTAAAAAGGAACATCCCTCTCAAAATACTATTCCTATCTATCTTAACTGCTACAATAGCTATATTCTTAGATATAAAATTCTTTGGATTCGATTGGATTAGAAGTCTAACAATATATCTAGCTATAGGCTTAATACCCCATTCGATCTATTCGCTGAGAGTATGGAGAGATTATAATCTTGATAATTTAGAGCTTGAGAATTTCCTTGAAAATGTAGAGGAGTTACTAAGATATGGATTTAACCTATTTGAGTCAATTAGAAGAATCAATCTTAAAGAGTATACTAAGCATTTTAGAATCGTGATTAAGCAATTCCTCAACATAATTGAGAACAATATTATATTTAGTGAATCAATGTTAAAAGTAGATAGACTTTCACCCATTTTTAAATTAACGCTCTATATGCTCTTCGAAATAATTAAATCTGGTGGTGGGCTGAAAGAAGTAATATTCCTAAGGGAGATAGTTAGCAAATATGTTAGAATTATGAGGAGGAAGATTTCGTCATCACTACCACCCGTATTAAGTGGTGTTGGCGTAATCATACTAGGTACATATAGTTTCTGGACTGTTAAAAGTTTAATTAGTGGTATTCATGAGAGTATAATTCCATTTACTGTAATACTTACTGAATCACTACCCTTAATAGCATTCCTATATAAGACTGCTATTCTAATCAATATAGTTATATCTGGAATCCTAATCTCCAAACTAATCTTCGATGATATATCATATACGTATCCACTAACATTATTCCTACTAACTTACTATGTAAGCATACTAATATTCCAGATTTAATTTAAAGTTAATTTAAACTGTTTATCAGCAAGGCAGTAGTATATGTAATTAAAGACACCTCTCTATCTGACAATTTATCACAAAACCTTATTCTTCTTCCCCCTCTTATTTACTTTAAGATTAAAAACATAGTTTATGGTTATTAGCATTATGAAGGGATTATATATCCTCGTTTTATATATCAGCGATAATGATGTATGTATTAGAGTCGGCGCTTTAGGATATAGGAGATTTAAAGCAGGATATTATGCATATGTTGGATCTGGAGGCATTAGCCTGATTAAAAGAGTCTTAAGGCATTTTAGAAGTAGTAAGAAAGTTAAATGGCATATAGACTATATAACTACAAGATATACTCCGAGATATGCGATTTTAATAGTTGACCCATATGTAAGCGAGGAGTATCTAGCATTACTTCTATCTGAAGAGTTTGAGGTTATAAAGAATTTTGGCTCTACTGATATGAGGAAATCTAAAGGTCATCTATTCTACTTAGGTTTTAATGATTATAAGTTAAAGGAGTATATTAATAGCTTAAGATTAGGGAGAAAAATATTATACTTCCTGTATTAAGAAGTCATAGCTAGTATTTTATGGTAGTGAGATATTTAATTTACGATTATTTTAATAGCATA
>CAZHBK010000117.1:0-4519 GCA_964530465.1 uncultured Nitrososphaeria archaeon
GAATATTTACATATGAATTATTAATTAAATATCAACTACATAGCTAAGTAGCAAACTAACGTTAGAAATCGATAAAAAGGAGATAGGAAAAAATAGGTAAGGGATGGGTGTGCTTCTATGTTATTCTTTATTCTTCAATTACTACCCTCTTTACGTTGAGCGCTCTTGATAATACCTGGAATTTCGATAGTCCCTTATGGATTATTAATTCATCTATATTTACAAGCTTTCTAACCTTCTCATTGAATAACTCTTGATCTACTGATTTATCAAATCTAAGTTTTTTAATATTTCTAAATGTAACTGCTGTAGTAACGGATTTTAAATCATCTGATGAAACATCAAGTTCTTCAATATCACCAACATACAAGCCTAACTGTCTCTGAACACCTTCTACAAAACCTTCATGGGTTGCTTTAACTCCTTCAACAGTTGATAGGAATAATGATAGCGCTCTATTAATGAAATCACCAACGCTCATACCGAGCTCTCTAGCAGCAGATACAGCCTTATTATACAGCTCTCTATTAATACCTCTAATAGTTATAATATCCTTCTTATGTTCCTCACTCATATTAATCACCATAGTAATACATGAATAATCAAATATATAAAGATTACTTGTATTACATGTATTACATTGCAAACATAGTCTTTTTAAACGTTGATACTATAATCTAGTCTAAAAGTAAGTCATGTAGTAATCTACCTGAAAATCTAATTACCTACTACTTTTGATATTATCTCGAAATACTAGAGGCTATAATATTAGAAGATGATTTAAGTAGGTATTCTATCTAGATAATACTTTGATATCAACACCTTTAGCGGTTATAGTGGTTTCTATCGGTATTGTATTTAGCATTTTAAACGCCGTAATTATATCTGGAATACTCTCCCTTCTAGCTAGAGCGATTACAACGCCTCCGCCGCCAGCACCACTTAATTTAGATCCATATGCTCCAAATGCTCTAGCAGCATAAACCATATCATTTAACTCTTTAGTTGAGACGCCTAAAGCATCTAATAAACCGTGATTTATATTCATTAATTCACCCGCTCTTATTAAATCACCTTCTATTAATGCTATCTTAGCCTCATCTACAAGTCTTCCTATAGTTTCAATTATCGGGTTTATCAAGTCTGGGTATTTATCCTTATACATCTTAACTTTAGCAACCATATCCTTAGTCTTATATAATCTCTTAGTATATCCAACTACAATTGGTAATTCAACATTAATATCTAGATTCTCAATTTGAAATCCATTATCACCATACTTTAAGTATATGATTCCACCGAAAGTCGAGATTGATGTATCCATGGGACTCGCTAACCCCTGAACCTTCTTCTCCGTCTTCCAAGCTAACTTAGCAATTTCATCCCTACTTAAATCAAATCCTAGTGCTTTAGAATATGCTGCTATTGAAGCAACTGATACTGCTGCTGAAGTACCTAATCCAGCACCTACAGGCATTGTCGATTCAATTTTTAAATCAACTCCCTTAAAAACACCTAAATACTCACTAGTTACTGTAATAGCCTCTCTAATATAGCTTGTAGCAGATAAAACTACTCCATAATCAGTCTCAAATATAACCTCTCCATTCCTATCATATGTAATAGTAATACCAGGAACTTCGAGATTAACCGCTCTAATAGTAACTCTATCATCATCCCTAGTTTCACATGTAACATAAACTCTCTTATCGATAGATGCTACTATAGCAGGCTTCTTATATACAACTGCATGCTCACCATATAGACATATCTTTCCAGGTGCCGATGCTAAAACCCTCATATTACAAAATTATTTTAACTTTAAGCCATCGTATAAAAATTCCTTATATCAAATTCTATGAGTAACCTAAATTACTTTGATGTTTCAGATAGCAATTAATATCCTCCACTCTATCTAGAAGTATTCTAGCAGTTATCGATACCGCTCATAGTATTTCAATCTAACTATATTATGATGATGAAAAAGAATAAGATGATGCAGGGTTTTTTAGCATTTAAGGATGCTTAATCTTTCTTGATGAGCTTGTTAACCTTACTTAAATATCTAGCTATCTTTACAGCTTTATTATCTATGGTTATATCCTTCCCTCTCTCAATAACTATATGAACTACTTTAGTATTACTCTTAGATACTTTAACTGCTTCCTCTACAGCGTGATGTAATGATATACAGTGGGGTGATCCATCTACAGTTAATATAACCACTTCCTTAATCTCTAATCTAGCTAATATAGATGCTATTTTAAGTGCAACCATATTGATATGTTCTCTCTCCATACATACCTTTAAGGGTACTCTACCCACTCTATACTTCTCAAATATATCTGGGTATTCATCAATAACGCAACTACCGACTAATAGAAGTCTTCCAACTTCTCTAATCTCTCTAGAACCTACATTAGTAGATAGTAAACCCCTTACCATCGCCTCATAGATTCTATAGATTTTGAAGCATTAAATAGTTATTAGGCATGTATTTAGTAATATAATTAAAATCCTAAGTAGTATAACATAAGTGAAATTTATTTCGAGTGTGTAAGAATGTATACGGCTATACTAACCTTACTCGCCGGCGGTGTAATTGTACTAATTGCAGCATTATTATTTACTAATGCAATCGAGTATCTAGGTTTTAAAATGGGTTGGACGGGGTCATTTGTAGGAGCTATACTAGCACCATTATTTACTTCATTTCCAGAGTTAACTGTATTTCTAGTAGCTATCTACCTATACGGTGGTATTTCCGGAGAGGAGATAGGGATAGGCACTATATATGGTCAGCCATTTATGGCATCCAGCCTATCTTACGGTCTAGTTGGATTAGTAGTATTAATAGGATATTATATTGGTACTAGGGATGACTTAGTCTTAGAGGTTGAGAAACATCTAGCGATACCATATCTCTTCATAACTATACTATTCCCACTAACACTAGTACCTGCATTAATCCAAGCATATATAGTTAAAGTATTATTTGCATGCCTCTTCCTAGCATCATATATAACCTATACTTATATGATGTATTCGAGAAGGGTTGCGGAGGTATCTGAGGAAGCTAATCCACCATATTTAATTAAGGTATTTAAATTCGAGAATATAGCTATAGCACTTCAGTTATTCATATCGATATTAATGCTATATTACGGATCTAAAGTATTAGTTGGATCGGTTGATGATATTGCTAGATATGTAGGTATCGAACCTATAGCGCTATCATTAATAGTAGTTCCAGCTGTAACAGCCCTACCAGAGACTGCAAGCGCACTTATATGGGGGTTTAGAGGTAAGGATACACTGAGTATTGCTTCACTAGTAGGGGAGAAGATATTATACTCTACATTCTATCCGGCATTAGGAATCATACTTACTAGCTGGGAGTATAATATTCATGCAGGGCTTAGTGTTTTAGCTACGACTATAATATCATTAATATTATTATATTACATATGGCGGTGTAAGGTCCCCTGGTATGCATTATTAATCGGTTTAATCTTCTTCATTTCATATGCATACATAGTTTTCATACTACATATCTAACTCAATTTAAAACCATCAATCCTGAATAGGAAATTACTAGTATCTTCGATGATATGAAGGATTTAATTATTAATCCTCAACCCCCCTATTCGATTCTCCTACATTTTAAACTATTAGATAGACCTAAGAAAGCGCTACCATACATATATGATGGTGTTAACACATTATTATATTATCTTGATTGGAGAGGTTTTGATATAGCATTTAAAGCCACTATAGTATCTGAGTGTTGGTCTCCAAAGATAGTAATCCAGCCATATATAGGAGATATTAGACTAGTTTATGATGTAGTTAGATGGCTTTTAAGGCTTGATTTAAATCTTAAACCATATTTAAATGATGAGGATATCCGTGGTTTAATTTTAAAATGGTGTGGGTTGAGACCTCCTCGTGAGGCTAGCTTATATCAAGCATTAATCAAGGCAATTTTAAGACAGCAAGTTAATATCAATCTAGCTACTATATTAATCGATAGATTTGTTAGAAGATATGGATCTAAAGTTAAAATTGAGAACACCGACTTCCATAAATTCCCTAATCCGGAGAAAGTGGCTAATCTATCAGTTAACGAGCTTAAGGCGATTGGATTTAGTATTAGAAAAGCGAGAGCTATAATCGAGGTCTCTAGAGAGGTTCTAATGGGTTATGATTTAGAAGGCCTCCTCAAATTGGACGCTGATGAAGCAGTAGCTGAATTAATGAAGTTTAAGGGAATTGGTAGATGGACTGCAGAACTAGCCTATGTATCAGCTAGCGGTAGTTTTAGAATAGCACCATACGATGATTTAGCCGTTATAAAAGGTGTATCAACATACCTAGGGAGGGAGGTAAGCCGTGAGGATATAAGGAAGTTATATAAGATGCATCCACTCCACGGCTTAATAATATATTACTTAAGCTTCTTATACGAGGAATCCAAAGGATTAATATATTAAACTAAAGATCTTTTATAGGTTAAGAT
>CAZHBK010000118.1:0-4448 GCA_964530465.1 uncultured Nitrososphaeria archaeon
ATACTAAGCATGTAACTGTCTTTTGAATACCCTCTATAAGTCTTAACTGGTCAAGAACGAAACTACCGATCTCATGTACGTCTCTGGCTTTAACTTTAATTAGAATATCCCAATCTCCACTAATTATATGAACTTCTTGAACACCCTTTAATGTAGCAATTTTACGTGCGATTTCACGCTGTGAAAGTAATTCCCTACTTTTCTTAATTCGATATTCAAAGGATACAAGAATGAATGCAGTAGTCCTATAACCTAGCTTACCATAGTCGATATCTGCATAACATCCTCGCAAAATTCCACTTTCTCTCAATTTCCTAATTCTATTGTATATTGTAGTTATCGGAACGTTTATAGCATCAGATATCTCCTTTAATGAAGCATCGCACTTTTTCTGTAAAATACGTAATATTTTGAAATCTATTTCATCAAGGTATTTTTTCATGGTAATATCTATAAATTATCTATATTAAATAAATTTCCATACTATTCTGTCATTCCATATCATACCTTGCAAGAGAGATAGCTAAATATTTTCAAGAGGGTTTCAGTGAGCAGTTTGTTCATCATCTATTTCATTCAGATACTGCACCCTTCATCATCTATCTATATGTTTTTCTATCTTTGGCTTATTTAAATCATTGATACCATTATTATGAATATTCCTAGGAATATTGCTATTGACCCTATTATAGATCTATACTCTACGATTTCATACTCTCTATTTATTAATGCTGATAGGATTAGGTTTAATACGATCTCCGTTGATATAATAGGTCCTACTATAACTACCTCTGTGATATTTAATGCTAGATATTTGAATAACTGCCCCATATTAACTAGTATTGCTGAAGATACTAGATACATTAGGATTCTTTTATCCATAGAGTATAATTCACTTCTCACACCCCTATTAACTAGACATATAAGGTATATTGGTAGTGCTGTAGAGTATGATATAAATACTCCTAATACTGGTAGTTTTGCAATTAACAATCCATATCTTATAATTAATGTTGTTGATGCAAATATTAACGCCGATATCGATGATAGTATAATACTCTTCTTAACTAATCCAATCTCCCTACCTATCTGAATAAATAGTAGGAATCCAAATGTAGCTAGGATTAATCCAGTAATTTTAAATACCGTTACTTCCTCACCTAGTAATGGTATTGCTAGATATGCAGCTATTATCTGACCCATAGCCATAATGGGCATTGATACAATAGTCCCCGAGTAATGTACTGATAGATAGTATAGATATCTTCCTAATGCAAAATGTAATACACCAACAACTACAAATGGAATTACAAAATCAATAGGTATGCTAGGAATACATTCATACTCACTATCCAATATCGATAGTATTAAATACATTGGAACACCAATTATGATAGATAACATCGTGCCAGAATATACATATCCCGATAATACGCCTCTTCTAAGAACGATTGAATTTAACGCAAACAATAATGCTGCTAAAAATGCTATTAAAGCTCCAACTTCAAGCATTACAATAGTATTTTCAAAACTGAGTATTTAATTAATTCGTTTAAAGAATATGATTTTAACTCTCAATCCTAGAATGCTTACAGTGGTATAAATAGGATGGGATGGGGATACGTTATGTAGGTAGTGGTGGATATGAGACATAGAGATAGTTTAATTTACTTGGTTCTTTAAGAGCATTATTTACAATATCAACTAATTTATCTAATGTCATTGATGAATCTGAAGAACCTATGAATTGAATACCACCATTTACTAATAATGCAAATAGAAGCATATGCTTCTCTCCAAATTCATTAATTAAATCTTCATCTGAGAAATTTAATGAGATTACAAATACTGCATATTTCGAATAATCTTCTCCTTCAGGGGATATAACTTTAATCAAGTTATCCCGCATATCATAGTGTTCATTTAATGAAATTGCTTTTTCAAGACCATCAAGTAGCATTGGTTTGAATACTACTCCAGAAGCACTTCCATCATATACGTTGAATTCCTCTACATCCCCATCCCTAGATATGGCTATAACCCACTTTTTATTTTCATCAACTATACTAGACATCTACTCGAGATCCTCCCTATAAGAGTGATTGACTATAAGAATACTGGATTGATGTATTTAAATGAAGATAAATGCTAGAGTAGTGTTTTAATATAGCGTATGTATACCTTATTTTTAAAGCCTTTAATTAATTCATAAGTCTGCTAGCTTTATAGGGTGTATAGCATATTATTACTTCTGTCTAGATTATGATTAGCTTAAGTTATATAAGTAGTTTAATTGATGAGTTTGTCGATAGGTATAGCTTTAGAACTGATATCGAGTATAGATTGCCTGCTCCAATAGCATCTACTTCAGCCTATAATAAGCTTTGGAGTATTTTCATTAAGAAGATACCTAGCCATCTCCATCCTAGAGAGATATGCTCTAATGCTAAATCCGTAGTCGTATTTGCAATTCCATTAAGTAGGTATGCTGTTGAATCTAATAAATATGGTAGATATCCATCTATTCAATGGCTTAAGGAATACCTGTATACAAATAGATTGATTAGCGAGTTAGTAGAGTATATATCTAAATATCTAAAGAGATTAGGATATTACTCAGTAGGTATTAAGCCGACACATGAATTCAGTAGAGTTAATCTTAGAGCTAGATGGAGTCATAGGCATGCTGGATATATCGCTGGATTAGGTACATTCGGTTTAAACAACCTCTTAATTACTGAGATGGGATGTGCTGTTAGATTAGGCTCTATAATTACAGAAGCTAGTATTGAGGAGTCTGAGAAACCAAGATATGAATACTGCCTCGCTAAGAGAGGAGTGAAATGTACTGCATGTATCGATAGATGTCCTATAAATGCATTATCAGACTGGACGACCGGTAGATTTAAATGTTATCAATGGCTTGAATCCATCGATAGAAGATATAGACTACTACTTGGAGGTTGCGTAGATGCATGCGGTAAGTGTTCAACAGGAGTACCATGTGCTTTAAAAATACCATAGATATCTAACACCACATCCTCAAATATTCAAGTGAGATGAGGATATTGTAAAATACATTTTTACATGCTATTTACATAATTTACATGTATAAATCTTACGATTATCTTAATGAGAATACTATTACTTTTAGGATTGAAATGAAGATTGGGTTTCTAATAAATCCAATTGCTGGAATGGGTGGTGCTGTAGGTTTAAAAGGTACTGATGGAGAAGCTTTTTATGAAGCGATTAAGAGAGGTGCTGAGAGGGTAAGTCCTAAGAGAGCAGTTAGATTTCTAAGTAGGCTTCAATCTAGAATGGATAATGAGATGCTAGGTAAAATATTATTTATAACTCCTCCTAATGAGATGGGATATGATGTTATATCTAGTTTTAAATTTAATATCGAGGTAATCCCAATTGTACTTCATAAACCTACTAATGCTGTTGATACTAAGAAGGCATGTCAGTATATGCTCTCTAAAGATGTAGATTTAATTATATTTGTTGGTGGTGATGGTACTGCTAGAGATGTTATGGATGTTATAGATCTTAAGAAGCCAGTTATAGGAGTGCCATCAGGTGTTAAAATGTATAGTGCTATCTTCGCTTATAGTCCTGAAGCAGCAGCAGATACATTAATAAGTTATCTGAATGGAGAAGCCTCAATCGTCGAGAGGGAGGTCATGGATATTGATGAAGATGCATATAGGAGGGATATACTTAAAGTTAGATTATATGGGTATTTAAAGGTAGTTTATCATGAGGAATATGTTCAGTCTGGAAAAGATTTTGGAAGAGGGATGGACTACTATGAGAATAGGAATGCAATAGCGAAGTCCATAGTAGAATCTATGAAGCCGGATACATTATATCTATTAGGTCCTGGAGAAACAGTTAAAGCTATAGCAGATTTACTAGGTCTAGAGAAAACATTGTTAGGGATTGATGCAGTATATAACAATAAGATTATAGCGAGAGATCTAGCTGAAAAAGATATTCTTAAGTTAATTGAGAAGTATAAAAATGTTAAGTTAATATTATCGCCATTAGGTGGTGAGGGATTCCTACTAGGTAGGGGTAATCAACAGTTAACACCTAAGGTAATTAAGTTAATTGGTAAGGAGAATATAATGATCATTGCTACCAGGGATAAGGTTAATAGATTGAAGAAACTATATGTAGACACAGGAGATCCAGAATTAGATAAAGAACTAGAAGGTTATTATAAGGTATTAGTAGATTACAATGAGTATAAAGTTATGAAGATAGTATCTAAGGTTTGAATAATTCAATTATACGCCTAAATATGCCTTCTTAACCTTTTCATTATTTAAAAGTTCTTGACCACTACCTTTAAGTGTTATACGTCCTGACTCTAATACATAAGCCATATCGCATATCTCGAGAGCATGTCTTACATTCTGCTCAACTAATAATATTGT
>CAZHBK010000119.1:0-4444 GCA_964530465.1 uncultured Nitrososphaeria archaeon
TTTAGCTATAGCATAGATAAATTTAATTATTTCATCGATGTTATGGTTGTTAGTAGGGGATATACTTGCCTAGATGCCCTATATGTGGTAGTGATATGCGTTTTGATAGAAGGATACGCATGTATGTATGTAAAAATTGTGGCTTAACCATTTCAAGATTTGAATTAGATTTGTTAAGAGATATGGAGTATGAAAGAAGGGAGAGTGAAATGGTTTCAACAGCTGATGAATATTTGGAGTGGTGGAAATCACGTAAGGAGGGCGGCCGTTAAAGAGAAAGAGATTAAAAATAATATTTTTATTGAGATTCATATAGGAGGGGAGATAAGAGACTTAGTTTATAATTTTGATTTTTAGATGTACAAATTTATGTTATAGGTATGGTGAAAGTCGTATTTATTCTTGGACTTGCAGGTTCTGGGAAAACAATGCTTACACGTTCACTATTAGAATGGTTTAAGATAAGTAAGCAACCAGTTGCTTCACTAAATCTTGATCCTGGAGTTTTAAACTTACCTTATGAACCGAGTATTGATATTAGGGAGTATATCAATATATGGGATTTAATGCAAAAATATTCAATTGGTCCTAACAGTGCATTAATTATGAGTATGGATCTCGCAATCGAATTTATTGAACATATTAATAGGGAGATTAGAAGGATGAACCCCAAACTACTAATTATAGATACACCGGGGCAGATGGAGATATTCGCATATAGAATGATTGGGAAATATTTAGTTGAGTTTCTCGAAGCAGAGGAAAAGATGATTATTTTTGTTATGGATGCATTATTTGTAAAAGATCCTAAAAATTTAGTATCGAATATTTTACTAGGGGTATCTGTTAGATTAAGGTTTGATATTCCGATGATTTACGTTCTTAATAAAATAGATATGCTTAATGAGGAAGAAGAAAAAAGGATTAGGAGATGGTTTAAGAATAGCTTTTATCTTCAGGAGGAATTAGAGAAGCATTACTCACCAGATGAAGTCTCGCTACTTGTAAGGATATTCCGACTTATAAAATCCCATAATCTATTAATGGATTATATACCCTTATCAGCACTCACACTAGAGAACGTCGATATTTTAATTCAAGCACTCACGAGGATACTCTTTAGAGGAGAGGAGAAAGAATGGTAAGCATATTCGTTAAATATTTGTAGAATCCATAGCATTTTTAATAAAGAAGTAGTTTTAGCTATCGATAAGAACTACCTAGCTAATCCTTTAAATATAAGGTATTAATATTATTAGTGGTTGATACATAACTAAATACAGGGGATAAATTGTACACCACAGGCATTTAGATAACTATTTGGGGATTAATAATGGTTAGTAAAACGATTGAAGTCGATGAACTACTTGAAGAACTTAAAAAGATAATGGATGAATATGAACCATTAATGCAGAAATATAGAGAGCTTCGAGATCAGATAAAAGAGTTAAAGTCTAAGAGAAGAGAGTTAAATTCAATGATAAATGAGAAGATCGATCAAATCGTTGCTAAGAATCAGGAAGCTAAGAAGTTGAGGCAGGAACTACGATATTTAAAATGTGAGGTTAGAATAATAAACGAGGAACTAGCTGATATAAATAATAAACTTAGAGAGAATAAGGAGATACTTAAAGTAAAACCACGTTTAAATCCTCAGTCAGCAGATGAAGTAAGAAGAGAGTTAGAACAACTCGAGTTCGAATATGAAACTAGAGATTTAGATCCGAGGAGAGAGAAGAGATTATTAGAAAGAATAAAGAGATTGAACTTACTACTTAATGAGTATGAGAGATATATAAATGCTAAAGAGAAGATAAATGAACTAATGAAGAAAAAACAAGAACTTAAAGAGAGAAAAGCAGAATTAATCGATAGAATCGGTAAGTTGAGGAAAGACCTCGACCTCATAAATGAGGAGACTCAAAAACTTAAGGATGAAGCATTAAACTTACAAAAGGAAAGAGTAAGTGTAGACAATAAGATAAATGAGATATTTAATGAAATTAAAAAACTTGAAGAGAATATGAAACCCTTAGAGAAGAAACGAGACGAGATACTGGAGAAGTTTGGTATTAGAGCGAGAAATATTACATTTGCACAGATAAGTAAAATAGTAAAGAGTAGGTCTAAGGTTCTTGAAAGCGCCTTGAGGAAGTATCCGAAAGGAAGGTTAACATTCGAAGAATTTGTTGCATTGGCAAAACATGGACTTATATAGCTACCATTAAAACCTTTAGCTGAAGACAATTAATCAAGTTCCACTATTACACTATAAGATGTAAGCTACTTTATGAAATATTTATACATCGATATTTTTTATAAATTCCATAGATACGTCGATAAAAATGAATTGCTTAAGTATGTGATACATGATTATTAATTATTAGCCTTAGATGAAACTAAGTAATGGTAGTTATAGTAAGAAGACAAAGGAGTTTAAAAGGACTCTCATCCTTAATGTAGATAGAGATAATGATATAGGTAGGAAAGCGCAAATTGAAACGCCCTTAATCGGTAGAGAAGCACTATTAAACGCAGCGAATAAATTGCTATTAGCGGATCCCGAAGAGGCCGATGGAAATGCTATTTTCGCAGCTATTAAAATTTATGATACACTTAAAATAGATGATGAAGAGGAAAAAGAGGTCGCATTAATCGCTGGTGATGAAAGAGGCGGCCCTGAAGCAGATAGGAGATTAATTGTAGAATTAAATGAGGTCTTAAAGCGGTATCCTGCAGATAATATCATACTTGTAACCGATGGATTTTCAGACGAGGAAATAATTCCTGTACTCGCATCAAGAATACCGATAACTTCAATTCATAGAGTAGTTGTTAAGCATAGTAAGAGTGTTGAAGAGACATATGCTCTTCTGGGCAAATACTTGAAAATGATCTGGACACAAACACCTTATAAGTTTTATTTCTTAGCAGTTCCTGGAGTAATAATTGCAATTATAGGCATACTATCGCTTTTACATTTAACTGAGATAGCTTTCTCCTTCACGCTTCTCATTCTTGGTTTTGCAATGATGATTAAAGGCTTTGGAATAGATGAATATATATCTAATCTATCACACGCTCCATTCTCTGAATATGTTAAGCTTGCAACATATATAGGTGCAACAATCTCATTACTAGTTGGATTATATCTCTCTTACTTAGAAATAGCCAAATTACCAGAATTTTCATATGTGATGGCTGCTCCCGAATTAATATGGAGATATGGGGTGATATTATCAGCACATTTTATACCATCGCTATTACTTACGGTCTTCATTACAGGGTTTATATATGTTGTGGGTTTCTCACTATACAATTTCATAATTGAAGAATATCATAAAATAGTCAGGTATATGATAGGACTAGAAGCAATGCTTGTTATATATGTAGTAGGCTCTGAAGCATGTAAAGTTATAGTAGACCCATCACATGGATACTCCATATTAATGCTATATACAGCGATTGGCATAATAACACTATCACTCACAATAATATTAGTTTATATATTAACTAAAATACATAAAAGAAGTATTGAGAATGAAATTATCTAAAATCCTCCAATTATTTGGGATATATAAGATATATGAAAAATGGTTGTACTCTCAGATAAAGAATAAACCATTACCACGGCATATTGGAATTATTCTTGACGGAAATAGACGCTGGGCTTTAAGTAATAAACTAGCAGTTTGGGATGGGCATAAAGCAGGAGCTAAAAAGTTGAGAGAAGTGATAAAATGGATTGGAGAGTTAGGTATACCTACACTTACCGTTTTCGCGTTCTCCACAGAGAACTTCAATCGAAGTAAGGAAGAAGTCGATCATTTTATGAATATTTTAAACGATGAATTAGACTATGTCTATAATAATGATGAAATAATGAAAAATAGAATTAAAATTAAATTTATTGGCGACATTAGTCGATTTCCTGAATATATTATTGAAAAGATTAAGATGATTGAAGATAAGACAAAAAATAACGATAGAATAATTATTAATGTAGCGTTAGGATATGGCGGTAAATGGGATATCATAAATGCTACTAAGCAGATAGCTAAGTTAGTTAAAGAGGGGAAGTTAGATCCTGAAGATATAAATTACGACCTATTTCAACGTTTTCTTTCGACATCTCACTTAAATAAACAAGACGTCGATATGATATTAAGAACTGGTGGAGAAATGCGGTTAAGCAATTTTCTACTATGGCAAGCGGCATATAGTGAGTTAATTTTTCTAGATGTATACTGGCCTGACTTTAGAAAGATTGATCTAATGAGAGCTATTAGAACATTTCAAAAAAGGAATAGAAGATTTGGAAGATAACGAAAATAACTACAAAAAGCAATCCTAAATTAGCAGTATGATTGATCTAATTTTTAGAGAGATAAATTAGTTTAATTATGATTTTATCAACGTTCATGGTGCGGGGGGTGGGATTTGA
>CAZHBK010000120.1:0-4439 GCA_964530465.1 uncultured Nitrososphaeria archaeon
GTATAGCATTTTAAATATTGCTTTATGCTTTACATAGTATATGCATTTATTGACTTAATTAAATATATGACAATTTCAGAATATTAATTAAATATCCATAGCTTGGACGTGATTTAGAATGTTCCCAGAGTTACATATAATATCAGTATTCTTAATAGTATTTACAGCTGCTACCTTAGGAGCTATGATTGGAGTTGGTGGCGGATTTTTAATGGTTCCATTACTTACATTACTTCTTAGATATCCAATACATGAAGCTATTGCATTAAGCTTACTCTCCATAGTAGCTATAGCTTCATCAGCTACAATTACATATTCAATCTCAAGACATATCGACTATAAAATAGGTATTTTATTAGAGACTACTACTGCCATCGGTGCATTTGTAGGTGCTAATACTTCATTAAAACTCCCATCAAATATACTCTTCATATTATTTGGCTGTGCATTAATCTTCGTAAGTTATAGAATGCTAGCAGGTATTAAATTTGAAGCGAAGGAGAAAAAACGTATATCAAATATTAGGTTGTCATCAGGTGTTTTAGCATCATTCATAGCAGGCGTGCTATCCGGCTTACTTGGTATTGGAGGGGGTATTGTTAAAGTACCTATAATGGTTTTAATACTAGGATTCCCGACAAAGTTAGCTATTGGAACTAGTGAATTCATGATTAGTATTACATCAGCTGTAGGTTCCTATGTTTACTATAGAGCGGGAATTATAGAATATATGCCGGCGGCATCAGCTATAATAGGAGCTATCTTAGGAGCTCAATTAGGTAGTAGAGTTGGATTAAAGATTAAAGGGATTACCTTAAGGAAGATATTTGGCATAGTAATGCTTATATTCTCGATTATGATGATATTGAAGGGGTTGGGATATTGGGTATAGAGATTGAGAGGATATACTCAAGGTTTATAGCTATAATACTTTCAATATCCCTGGTAATATGCCTCATTGGTTTAATAGCATACTCCATGATGTATAAGGAGGCATCAAGCATTATATCGTATGGAATTGAATTGTTATATCTAATACCTTATATCTCAATATTCTCGGTTATAGTAAGATTTGTTATAGATAAGGATTATAAGGGTATTCCAATAGCAGTAATACTATTCTTAATAGTATTGTTGAGCATGTTATCACTAATTTAATTTCATTAGCATTATCTCTGAATTGATTTAAAGTATTTTAGTAATTCCTTTTTAAGACCCATTGGCTCAGGTCTGAATAGTCTTGGGTCCATTTCTTTAACTTCATCTGCTATAATTGGCTTGAAATCCATTTTCTCAATAATATCTCTATCTATGTCTACTCCTGGAGCGTATTCTAATAGCATTAAGCCTTTATCAGTCAACTTGAAGACTGCTCTCTCAGTAACATAGTATACCTCTTTATTAATCATTTTAGCAAATTTAGCACTAAATACAATCTTATAGACTTTATCTACAAATTTAATTATACTTCCATCCTTGACAATATTCAACTTTCCATTTTCAACTCTAATATCTGATTTACCTGCTGTAAATAATCCTGTAAAGTATACTCTTGGTACTCCAGCAGCTATAACTGGGAAACCGCCTGGTCCTGGAACCCTACCTGGTAGCATACTTGGATTTACATTACCTTCTTTATCAATCTGCATGAATCCAAGTGCTGCTGCATCCACAACTCCACCCTCATAATTTGAGAACATATCAGGCATTGGTATTATTGCGAATGGGCCTATAGCTACACCGAAATCAGCACCTGATAATGCAACACCACCCCATGGCCCAGACTCTATGGTAGTTATTAGGAAGTCTGAAATACCTTCTTCAGCAGCTATATTAGCAATCATATCTGGGATTCCAATACCTAAGTTGACTATTATAGGTCTCTTAAGCCTCTTTATTAATTCAACCATTATGAGTGTAGTCCTCCTGGCTGCAACCTTCTTAGCCGTAAGTTCGATCTTAGGTAGTTGACTAGGCTCTAACGGTGGTATTATCCTACCACTTATCCTAGGATCATATTGAATACTAGCACTCTGCATATGATATTCAGGCGGGGATATTACGATATAATCAACGAGAGGCCCCGGTACCTGAACCTCCATAGGTTTTAAAGATCCATATTTAGCTATTCTCTCAACTTGTGCAATAACAATACCTGGATTAGGCTGTGCTTTAACTGCTTGAGCTATATTCAATACAGTACCTATAATACCCTCTTTCTCCATCGTAATATTACCCATTTCATCAGCTGTAGTACCTCTTATAAATGCAACATCTGGTTTTGGAGCTTGATAAAGTAGGAATTCCTCACCGACACAGACGCTAGATATACATACTCCTATAGGGATTATATCAACCCTGCATGTCCTCCTCTCTCTAGCTAAATCATTAAGCGCACCACCATCCTGTCTAGGATCCATAAAGGTGTATAATCCAATGGATGTAAGTAGACCTGGTCTACCAGATGCAATCTCTCTAAACCAATATGCAACTATACCAATACTCCATGAATACATCTCAATTTTATTTTCTAAGGTAAGTTTCTGAAGCCATGGAGACCATCCTAGATATGGCATTAACATACCTCTTATAAACTCGGTATCATCATTCTTATACAATTCCTCAGCAATTTTATCTAAGCCCCTACCTGGAGCGCCAGGAAATGTATCAGATATTATGAATAAATTCTTTGGATGCCCAGTCTTCTTATAATACTCATATAGTTTTAGAATTAGATACTCGGGTGCTGTAGCTAAATTAAATCCAGATATAGCTATTACAGACCCATCCTTAATCTTGGATATAGCCTCCTCAGCCTCAACAACTTTATTAAACAGCATTGTTACCTACCCAGTTAGAACAATATATTTTAACGATAATATATTATCATAAATAATGAATTAGTCTAGAATATATTTGATATAATCAAATTTTTAATCCTACACAACTTATCTAACTGTAAATAATTATTTTTCCAAAGATATAATTACCTTTATAAAATGACTATATTTCTATATATACCCTTCAACATATACTTATCACTCTGCATCTAATATAATTTATATTCTAGTAGGGTGTTAGGCTATGTCCCGAAGAACACATTTATACGAATACCATGTTAAACATGCTAGAATGACTGAGTTCGCCGGTTTTGAAATGCCACTATGGTATGAGGGTATTACTCAAGAACATCTGGCAGTTAGAAATTCAGTCGGAATATTCGATGTTACGCATATGGGTAGATCAATAGTTAAGGGTAGGGATGCGGTAGACTTTCTAAATTATATACTTCCTAGAGATATACCAGCTACTCAATTATTTCAGGGTAGGTATACCGTGTTTTTAAATGAACATGGTGGTATTAAAGATGATCTAACATTATTCAGGTTATCAGAGGATGAATTCCTCTTAGTTTATAATGCTGCTAATAGGGAGAAGGATTATAATTGGATGATTCAAAACTCTAAAGGTTTTAACGTGGAGATTATAGATATTTCAGATAGAACTCCTATGTATGCTGTTCAAGGACCTAAGGCAGTAAATGCATTGAATAAGATTACTGATGTAGATATCTCTAAGGTTAGAAGATACTGGGCTACATGGGCTGAGATAGATAGGATGAAAGTATTACTTACTAGAACTGGTTATACTGGTGAGGATGGATTTGAAGTATATCTATGGGATACTCCTCTAGATAGAGCTGATAAGGCATTAAAGCTATGGAATATGATTTTAGAAGCTGGTAGTGAATATGGTATTAAACCGTGTGGTTTAGGCGCTAGAGATACGCTTAGACTTGAAGCTGGAATGTGCCTATATGATCATGATATTAATGAGGAGATTAATCCATTTGAAGCAAGATTAGACTTCACAGTCAACTTAAATAAGGGGGTTGACTTTATAGGTAGGAAGGCTTTAGAAAGGATCAAAGAGGAAGGTATTAAGAGGATTAGGGTGGGTGTTAAATTAATCGAAAGAGGAATTCCAAGAGCTGGATATAAGATATACTCTAAGTTAAGAGAAGAAATAGGTTTTCTAACTAGCGGTACATATTCACCATTACTCAGATGTGGTATTGGAATGGGTTACGTAAAAACTGAATACTCGAATGTTGGCGAAGAAGTTTACATAGATATTAGAGGAAAGTTAGTTAAAGGAGTAATATGTAATATGCCATTTTACGATATAACTAAATATGGATGGAAGAGAAAGACTCTTAAGTCAACTGATTAAATCTCTTAATTTAAAGTCTTTCCTATACTATTTATGTATCACTATTAGAAAATTTCAAGCCAAAGAATACTGCTTCATAATGGTATATTTTATAATATACTTTATGAGAGTAGTAACTTTCGCAGAAGTGATTGCATAAAGCTTGTACTATTTAGTAGCATATAGATTACATGAGATATTTGAATACCGTTGCAAGTCTATGTATT
>CAZHBK010000121.1:0-4401 GCA_964530465.1 uncultured Nitrososphaeria archaeon
ATATAATGTATATCCATTATATTTCTGGAGTTTCTTGAAGAAACTTATATAATCGGGTGATAACTCACTTAACTCCTTATCTCTCATTTCTACTCTATCCTTATTAGTAATTATTAAATAAAATAATGTTAAGCTAGATATTTATTAGGGATAAATAGCGGGTAATTCTAACAAGAGGTATTGGGGGTGTTCGGTATTTCTGAAAAGGCAAAGGTTAGAGTTTATTTAATTATTCTATCCTGCCTATTGATATTAGCTTTATCTATTACTTTAACTACATATACGTATGCTGAATATTCTAAAGATGCAGTTATGCTTGAAATTAGAAGGGCTTTTAAAGCTATATGTGAAGCTTATAATGCTGGTGGGGATGTAAAACCACTTGTTAATAAGCTTAATGAAGCCATTTTACTACTCGAAAACTATACTAAGACTAATAATCCTGAATATTTAATTCAAGCACATAATATAACAGCTTATATTATCAAGGAGGCACCTATAATTAAAGCAAGAGGGGAGGAATCAGTCTTTTGGAATAACCTATATTTAGTATTAGAAGTTTCAATAGTAGTAGTCTTAGCGGTGCTCGCATATCTATATTTACCTAAGATATACCTTCTTAGCTGGTTTAAGGCTAGAAGTAGAGATAGAGTAGTTGTTAGAAGGAAGAGATCGGATAGAAAGTATATGATTATCAACGAGGAGGTATGGGCTGTTATCTTAGCGATACTAATTGTTGGTAGTGTTTTCGCTATATCCCAAGCATACCTATCACATAGAGTTATAGAGCCATTTTCAGAATTAGGCTTACTTGGAAAACATATGAAGATAGGCGATTATCCTCGTAAACTCATTGTCGGGGAGGAAGCCTTCTTTTACGTATATGTTGGTAATCATATGGGAAGACCAATGTACTACATCGTAATGGTTAAGATCGGTAATAGATCAACGCCTATAGATCCAGCACCGCTCAAACCAGTACTAACATTTGAGAGAGTTTTAATGAATAATGAGACTTGGATATTTCCCGTGCATTTAAAGATGAGTAAGCCAGGTATAAATCTAAGAATAATAGTTGAATTATGGATATATAATGAGACTACTGGTAAAATTCAATATCATAATAGATGGACTCAACTCTGGGTTAATGTAACTAAGATATGATGCTTAAAATATTTAGAATCTTTAGTAGGAGTAAATATATAACTGATTTATTCATCATAGTAGCATTGCTAACTGCATTATCAATACCATTTTACAGTCTAACTAATCACTACACGCAGATACTAGACATAATTGGATCACATAAAATTATCTCTATTAATACGCCTAATACATTTATAATTGATACTTCAGAACAATTATACGACTCAACTAAACCATCTACATTACTTAATACTACTCTTAATAGTAAATGTAATCAAGCCATAGATATATCTTGGGATTACGTAAGTATATCTAAGGTAGGATCTAACAAATGTATATATACTGTAGTATATGCATATTCTAATCTCACTGCTGTAAGTAAGATAATGGATCTTAAGATCTTTGGAAAATTAAATGAAGGGTCAATATTAGTTGGGGTTGATATAGCTAATTCATTAAGTGTTAGAATCGGGGATATATTGCAGGTTCGTAATCTCAATAGTGTTAAGCTGTTTAAGGTAACAGGATATGTCAATTTAGGTAATATCGCAATAATATCATATAAAGATTCTCCAAACTTTTTAAGCAAACATACACTACTACTCGTATTCGATTACTCTAGAGATACTACGTCTGGAGGTATGAAGGGTCTTCTAGCCAAGAGAGGTATTAAAGTATATAGTGCTAACTCCATTAATGCCTTTATAAAGGATATCGGGGCGTCGCTGATACTAATAGTTAGGGTGTGGTTTATCCCCATTTTAATGATAATGTTAATTTCTAATTTGATAATTTCGACCAAGTATATAGCCTCGTATGAGAGAGAGCTACTTATACTAAAGTATTCTGGATTGTCAAATCTCGAATTAATATTGAAATTACTGGCTTTTTACTCTGTAATTATTCTCGGATCTGCGATTTTCGGTATATCATTAGGTTTAATATTGA
Organism: uncultured Nitrososphaeria archaeon; assembly: GCA_964530465.1. Classification (GTDB taxonomy): domain Archaea; phylum Thermoproteota; class Nitrososphaeria; order Geothermarchaeales; family JDFR-13; genus CAZHBK01. The sequence continues at coordinate 2,095 of CAZHBK010000121.1, forward strand.
CTCAAATTGTTTCTAAGATACTATTCATATTATTTCGTATAACGTTAGTACTATATGTAGGTATTAATCAGTTCTTCGAGGTTCTCATCTTAACTATATTATTTAATATCGTAGGAGCGATAGTAGGTTTTATACGAGGTATTAAACATGTATATTAGCAAGATATTAATCCGTTACAAATTGCTAAGAAGAAGATATATTTATTTAATGCTAGTGCTATTAATTCTGATAGCATCTATAATATCTCTATCCTCACATGCCATTCTCTCCATAGATTATAGCTTTAGAAATTACATAGGATCAAACTCAAAAAACATATTAATAGTATATGATAATAGGAGTTCAACTCCATTTACAGGAGCTATATCTACGTCTATCATAGATATAATTAAATCTAAATATAATGTAGGTGTTATAAGTCCTGAGATTATCATTCCAGCTTATATGAATGACCATTTGATAATTGTTAGAGGGGTGGATCCTCATCGATTTAAGGAATTGGTAAAGTTAAATGTTATTGATGGAAGATACCTTACTCCTGACGATTTATCGAGTGGCATTATTGGTTTTAAGATAGCGCGTAAATATGGTATTAAGGTTGGGGATACAGTTCTGATCGTAGGATTAATAACTAAGGTAATCGAGTTCATAAAGATTGTCGGCATTTTTAAAAGTAATGCATGTTATGATTACGAGCTAATCGTAACACTACCCATAGCTAGAATATTAAGAGGTTTTGATGCTAAACATGTAACCATTATTAGATTTAAAATTATTACTAAAGGATTTGCAACTAGTAACAAATCTTCTATAGCTGTAAAAACGATAAGTAGTGTTAAAGCTAGTAGCAAATTAGTGAGTAAGGTTCCATCTAGTATTAGCATTATTAAGTCTAATGAATACATTATAAGGTATCTTCATAAATACGGATATGATCCCTCCACATTACTAATAATAGCTATATTAACACCTCTTATTGCCTTATATTCATTAAGGCATATCGTAAGTAGTTTTATAATAGAGCATTCTGATATCCTATCTATCCTTAGAAGTTATGGCCTAACTAATATTGAGGTGAGAGTAATTTTATTACTGAAGTTAATGATTTACATTATCCTAGCGTCTATTGCAGGATTTATAATAGGTTATATAGTAGTATATGTACTCTGGGATCTATACAACTTAAATTACATAATCCATGTAGATCCTCCCCCTCCAGATTTAAGAATTCTTGTAGTAACTATAGCGGTTATCTTAATACTCTATATAGTCTTCCTCTTTAAATCAAGGTATGAGGAAGTATAGGCTTATAGAAACTATACTATTACTTTCAGTAATAATCACTATATCAATTATATACAGACTTCTACCATATTTAGATAGTAAGCTACCATTTTCAATAGATTCATGGCCTCTCTTAAGAGACATATCTATACTATACAAATATACGCCTATCGATTTCAAAAATAGATTATTCGATAATTACAACATCTATTGGCCAGGTCTGATAATCCGTATAGTCGTATTAGCTAGAATACTTAACATCAACCCATACTCAACAGCATTATTATTTACGCCTATCATGAACTCATTTGCAATTCTTATAATGTATGCCATACTTAAGAGAATGGGATTTAAAAAACCTAAGATATTCCTACCTTTGATAATTTTAGCTGTACTATATCCTCCAATAATGTTTTCAATGAGTATAACTAAAGAGTCTGGTGCTCAACCCTTGTACCTACTCCTAATCCTCCTACTACTAATTAGATCTCATAATAATTTCTCGGATGTTATAGGTAGGATGATACTAATTATAGTTATTGAATCAGCATTAATTATAACGCATCATTTAACAAGCTTTATAACGCTTATAATATTATCATCATTCTTAGTATATCTATTTGGAGATTTATCAAAAATCAATTTATATAAATGTGTAGAAGTAATTTATTCGATCTCCTCACTAATTGCATTAGGCTATTTCCACTATATATCGCTTGGACATTACGGATTAAAACTTCCGCTATTTGACATCGATAGAATAACTACATTGGTATGCTATGTAATCTTTGGTCTTACAATAGCATATATAATTGATACTAGAGGAGTTTGTAAGAAGATTTTTGATATACCTTGGATTATTCTATCTTTATTCGTAGCTATTATTGCAATCCTAGGTTCTGCTTTTATAGGGATCTCCGAGCTAATTATTAAACTTCCATCTAGGTATATGGTATATTCGATACCGTATATTATAATTGGAGTTTTAATGGTTAATTTAAGTGCTTTTGTTTTTGGTATTGA
>CAZHBK010000122.1:0-4352 GCA_964530465.1 uncultured Nitrososphaeria archaeon
GTTATCAACGATATATCTTATAGCATTCCACGAGGTATCATGATACCTCCTAGCTAGTTCTCTATCCTTAAGACCTGTAACCCTCATATATGTATCTAAGCTATACGTTTTAGGCTCCACACCAATATTATTACATCCAGCCTCAACCAATTCATCTATATAATCTCTAGTTAGTAGTGTTCCATTACTATCTAAATGCCTTCTAGCATCTGGATTCAACTTAGTCAGCTCTTTAAAATACTCTATAAGCCATCTCCTATTCAATGTAGGCTCACCACCACTTATAGCAACAGCATTAGCATTATACATAATCCTACACTTAGTTACAAGTCTAGCAGCCTCATAAGGAGTTACAGGCTTTGAAGAATTATCATATGTGACATGGAAGTTCTGACACTGCGGACACCTTAAATTACATCCGGCAACCCAAATAGCAGCCTCAATATAACGCCTATAATCAACCTCCCACCAAGGAGTTCCTTTACCTCCTACAAGATGACCTTCTGGACCATGCATTATCCTCAATGGTGTTACATTCTCTATATCTAGAGATATCTTAATTCCATCTCTAACCGGCGTTATACATGATCTGACTGGCTCTCCATCAGCTAATACGATACATGACCAGCATCCACCTAGTTTACATGGTGCATCAACATAATACCCTAAGCTTGATAGAGCATTTAAAATCGTTATACCATCGGGTACTCTATACTCAGCATTATCAACATATATCCTAATATATTTAACATCTTCTTCAATTTCGATAACCTCTCTAGCCGTATATGGGCATGCATCAATACACGCTAGACAGCCGATACACCTATCTGGACTTGGACATTGAAATACATCAGTACAGAATCCACAATCTACACATTTATCCCTATTAATAACAGCTCTCTTAAACTTCAACTTCATAATAATTCTAAACACTAATGATTATACAATAATCGATATTAGCTTGAATTATTGCTCGATATTTCTACTTAAAGAGGTAATTATTCGTGAATATCCCCTTTAAATACAAATATCTCTCCATACTTAAATGACGATCCGCATAAGGTTATTAATCCTAGGTTCTCTGCTGTAATAAGAAAGTTCCATGCATCTTCATCACTACTAATACCATACTCCTTTAGAAACCTCCTCACAGTAGGCTCTCTAACCGGACTCTGATATTGTTCAAATAATCTATCGATAATATTCCTAACAGTCTCCTCATCAAACTTACTCACCTTCAGCTTTCACCACTATCATAATCTATTATAGAGTGTATAAAAGCACCTCCCTCCTCTATTTCTATAGCAGTTAGCCTGTTAGAGTTTCTTTTTAAAGTATTGAAATCTTGTTCTAAACTATAGAATAATCTAGATATTGCATGATATTATTTTATGGTGTATCTTATGAAGTCTACACTACTAGTTCTAGTACTTGCCTGTTTAGTAATCGCTGGTGCATCTATCTATATAGCTGGTAGTTATATATTGTTTAATATTCATGGAGTTGTTAATGTTACACATGCTAACATGGAGACTATAGATATTAAGCTTAATATAACTACTCCAAGCGGTAAAGAGGTTTTCAGAGATGTAGCTGTTCTCTACATATCTAATATATCGTATATTCAATTCCGGGTTTTAAGCTATAGGGTTACAGGAGATATTAAGATTGTATTAAATGGAGAGGCAGTACTTAAGTCAGAATATAAGACTTACGTTGTTAAAATGCCTTGCCTATTAAGCGTTGGAATTCCATGTTATAGAATTCAAATGCTTATACCAGGTTATGATATGCCGATGAAGATTGCAGCAGGATCATATAATATTACATTAGTATTCTCATGGAGAGCTAGTGGGAGGGGAGAATTCAATTTAAAGCTTGGAATCGTTAGAGGAAGTGAGACTGCTATGATAATTCCTATTGGAGATAGACCAAGTGGATCAACTAGTAAATGGATTTACGCAAAGGGATCGACTAAATCGTATGCATTATTAATTGATAAATCAATTGTTGGAGCAATAGATGGATATGGTAGTATTAAGGCTTGGGCCTGGCTCTTCAAACCTAATGGAGATACAACCCTCATATTCAAGTTTAGATTGATAAATGCATGTACAGGAGGTATTATAACGGAATCAGACATTCCAGTTGAGAAACATGGAGTATACTATCAAATCCTAGTATTAATTAGAGCGAAACCCGGCAGATATATCCTCGAAGTAATACTCCCTATAGGCGTTAAATTGAATACTCCAATCACAGTTATATCATCCAGTAGATAAGCTAAAAAACTCCACGTTAATCCACTTTTAAATTTATATCTATGTAATTCCCTATCTGTAAGTCTAAAAGGTTAAAACGGCTATCCACAATTTCCATCTTAAATATCTATTATTCTTTCTCTAAAGCATAAAATATAATAGAGGGCTACTTTATAGTATCCTCTATATAATAATTATTTAATTACTTTATGTTTGTGTAAGAATGTAAAAAGCATATTATATATTATTAGTTAAAGATGAGAGTTCTTAAAGCTTATTATTGATGATGAGGTATGAAAGAGACTCTACTTCTTACACGTAATGATATAAGAAATCTTCTTACAGTACATGATGTTGTCGATGCTGTTGAGGATGCTTTTCGACAGAAGGGTTTGAAACGTGTCCAAATGCCACCTAAAGTATATATCTTCTTTGAAAAAGTTGGTGGGGACTTCAGAGTCATGCCTGCATATATTGAAAAGCTGAATATGGCTTCTGTAAAAATTGTTAATTCTCATCCAAAGAATCCTAGTGAAAAAGGCCTACCAACTGTAATGGCTGTAATCGAACTAATAGATCCTGATACTGGATTTCCACTCGCTATTATGGATGGTACATATATAACTGCTATGAGAACGATGGCTGCAAGTATAGTTGCCATTAAGTATTTAGCTAAAAAAGACTTTAGTGTAATTGGCTTAGTAGGTGCTGGTGTTCAAGGGCAGACTCAGGCAAAGAGTATTCTAGAATACTTTAATGGTAAGATAGAGAAGTTTAAGATCTATGATATTATATCTGAAAAAGCTGAACGACTCTGTAGGGAACTATCTGAGAAGTTTAGTAATGTAAGTATTGAGGCTGTAGATAGTGCTAGAAAGGCTGTTGAAAATTCAGATATTGTTATTACATTAACTCCATCTAGAAAACCCTATGTAAAATATGATTGGGTATCAAGCGGTACCCACTTCAACTGTATGGGTGCGGATGCACCTGGGAAGCAGGAGGTAGATCCAAAGATACTTCTTAATGCTAAGATTATAGTTGATGATAGAGAACAAGCTATTCATAGTGGAGAAATAAATGTCCCGATTTCAAAGGGTATTCTAAAGCCTGATGATATCTATGCTGAATTAGGAGAAATTATTGCTGGATTAAAGCCTGGTAGAGAGAATGACGAAGAACTCACAGTATTTGTTTCAACAGGATTAGCTATTCAGGATACAGCCACAGCATATATCGCATATAAGAAGGCTATCGAACAAAATATTGGGAGGAAGATAAACCTCTTATCTCTATAACATTATTAAAAGAACAATCGTAAATATGTTAAATATATGACATGTAGCCAATAGATATACCTATTACCTATAAGTATATTCTTTAAATATTCCTCGGCTATTAATACACTCTACAGTCATCAGAGTAATACCTGTAGATCCTAACATCTCAATTGAGCATTCATGTATCTTCCCGAATCCAAGAACATCGTGACAACTAGAATTACGTCATTTTTTTACTAATTACTCTATTTATTCTCTATTGATATAGATAGTTATATGAAGTGTCATTCTTTCAACACTCATAATAAACTCTAAAAAGACAAGAAATGGATTTTTCTTACTACTAACTACCTTTAGAACTCTTCTATCTAGTCTCTTTAATCTCACTCATCACTCTCCGACTATACTCTTAACTAAGTCCTCACTCAATATAGCATCTTCTCCATAATTCATTATTGAATTGATATTTAGTATGTAGAGGACTCAGCTCTATTTGATCTCTAATTATTAAGCTGTGTATCATATTTATAGTTAGGTATGGGTAGGTGTGAGGTCTGCGGGTATTATTCAAATGAACTATCTAATTCAATTAGTATATGTAGGGATTGCTTGAGAAGTAATCCTGACTTGGTTAAAAAGCCTAATATGCACTATACATGGAGGAAGTCTATAGGATTGCCAGTTAAACCACCTAGAGATCCTAATGGGTTGAAATGCCCGCTTTGTATTAATGAATGTGTTATTGGAGAGGGTAACATGGGATTTTGCGGTGTTATCGTTAATCGAGGAGGTAGGTTATGTAATGTTGCTG
>CAZHBK010000123.1:0-4273 GCA_964530465.1 uncultured Nitrososphaeria archaeon
GTAGAGATTCTAAACTCATTTAGGTACTGGTACCTCATTTAAGGCTCTATCAATTATAACAGAGGGTGTTATTCCCTCTAACTCTAACTCTGGTTTCACTCTTATTCTATGCTCTAACGCATAGTGTGCGAGGGTCTTTATATCATCAGGTATTACATAATTCCTACCATCTAGAAATGCAAGCGCTCTTGCACCTTTATATAATGCTATCGAGGCTCTAGTAGAGGGACCTAATATTACACCATTATGATTCCTAATATATTCTATAACATCTAGTATGTAGTCTACTATTATATCAGATACTTTAATCTGCTTTACTATTTCAATTGCTTTCATTATTATATTCAATGAGGTTATTGGTCTTATAGGAAATGAATCTATGTAGTCAATTTTACTAATAACCTCTCTTTCTACTTCTCTAGGATTATATCCACTCCAGATTCTAAACATAAATCTATCTGCTAATACCTCAGTGAGAGGATAAGTGCCTGTATACCCATATGGTAATTGGCACGCTATCACCATAAATGGTTTAGGTAATGGATGCTGTTTACCTTCAATCGTCACATAGCCTTCTTGCATAGCTTCAAGAAGTGCTGCTTGTGTCCTAGCAGGAGCTCTATTTAATTCATCTGCTAAGACTATATTTGCAAATATTGGTCCTTTAATGAATTTTCTCTCTCCACTAGTCGTATATAGATAGAATCCAGTTATATCCGTTGGCAATGTATCAATATTAAATTGAATTCTTTTGAATACCCCTCCAATTGCGGTAGCGAATGCTTTAGCTAGGAGAGTTTTTGCGGTGCCAGGGAGTCCTTCAATAAGAACGTGCCCTTCGCATAGTAAGCTAATTAGAAATATCTTTTTAGCATCTTCCTTACCTACTATTATCCTATCTAGTTCACTTAATATGTTACTCAGTATGTTTTGTATATCCTTAAATTCTTCATTTGTCATACCTTTATACCTCATATTTCTATCTCATAGTCTCCTTAGATATATAAAGTACTATCATGAGTGTTATTAATGAAGTTATAATTGATAAAAGCGTGGGTCTGCTAGATACGTAATTATAAAGCTGAATTATCATACTTCTAATCTTACTATGTATGTTACGCTTTATATGGAATTGATCTATGAGTATTTTCTTACCATTAAATAATTTCTTAAAAAGCTTCAAATTATCCCCTAACTCTATCATGCTGTTAATGGAGATACTTGGGTCAGATAGTACATATATAGATCCCATTTTATATCTGAAAAATACGAATACTGGATGGGGGCCTTCTATATCAGTTGGACTCCATCTTCCATTCTCATCGATGTCCAAGTATGAGAATTTAGAGCTATATGCTAATAATGTAGTTTCAGCTGGATTTAGAATCTCTATTGATGATGCATGATTTAATACTATGGATGAGATGTTCTGTAATATTGAGATATTTCTATTGAAGTATATGATTTTAGGTAATTTAGGACTCTTGTAGTAATATAGTGGATCGATAAGCATATATCCCGTAATTCTAACTGGTGCATTTAAATATTCTAATATTTGATTACCGTATCCATAGTCATCCATCAGTAGAATACAACCACCTAGCTCTAGAAACCTTTTAATCATAGTGAGTTCATCCTCTGTGTAAGTCTTATATGGGATTAGTATTAGGATTTTAGACTCTGCATTATCCAATATGCTTGAATCTGAGGGTCTATTTATTATCGTCATGTTAAAATACTCTACAAATTTATCATATCCATTCCAATGTGGATTCCATGCACTGAAATCTATGAATGGAGGTATGAAAACTATTAGTATTAGATATGTAATTATGGCTGATATAACTAAGAGATCGATCCTTCTCAATACTCACCACCGCTAACTGATATTCTTAATTATAATATTGTAGTATCTCTTAGCTTCCTCTATCATTTTACTTGTTATAGGGTTAGTTGAATAAAGTTCATATTCTCTTAGAAGAGTTAGCTTGAAGAAAGCATGCCTTATATCCTCCTCTAGCAGTTTCTCGATTCTCTTGTAATATTCTCTCAATGTCTCATTCGGTAGAGGTTCTCTAAATAACTTAGATAATACCCTAACTGCTAATTCATAATAGTCAGATATCTTCGAGAATCGTAAGTAGGCTTTAGATATCTCTCTAGTAGACTGCTTAACTTTCCCTACAGTTTGGTAAAATCTCTTAGATCTTTGAGTTAAATCTATAGAGTAGAAGTCTTCCTTACTTCTTAAGATTTTAGATAAAACATCCTTAATATAGCTATATCTTCTTTTAATCAAATATGCAGTAATGGTAATTAATCCAAAGACTCCTATGATGAGGAATTGATTTATTACAACTATCTGTATTGTTCTACTAAGGTTAGGATACCATGGTTCTTGCGGTTTGAACTCTATTCTGATACTTAATAAGCCATTATGAAATGGAGGATAAAAGGATGCCGTGAACCGACCACTACTGTTAGTATGCAACTTGTAACTCTTTCCTGCAATATATACTTCTATTAATTCATTTGAGAGATTATTTCCATAGATATCTCTAATAGAACCGAAGACGTTAATTTTAGTGAATGGATAGAATACAACTCCCGTATTAGTACTAACATTAAGAATTACTCCAATATAAGAAACTGTGATAATAAGTGATTTAGAGGCCGATGAGTATTTTCTTGAAGCTTTAACAAATACTTTGAGTATGTGCGGACCTATTGATATATTTGGTGGCAATTTATAACTATAATACCCTTTTCCATAAATTAGGTTCATCTTTTTTAATAAAATATCATCAAGATAGATATATGCTATCCGACTAGGCGTAATAGGCCATACCGTTATGGATATATTTAGTATATCGCATGGATGTAGAAATTCACTTGCAATTAAGCTTATTTGCGTCTTTATGAATTTGATAGTTATAATTGTTGAATTATGAATTGGAATATAAAGCCTTTTGTCCTCAGCTTCTGGGATATAAAATATATCTAAGATTAGCTTACCTCCATAGTAGTAGGGTGCGTATATTTCTTTCTTAAACAAACCACTGCTATTAGTATAGAGTGTATATGTCTTGTTCCCAAATCTGATAATTAACTTTCTATTAGGAAGTAAGGATCCATTTTCATCTCTTAAGTAGCCTTTAATTTCGAATGGTTCTCCTATCCATACGCTAGTTGAATTAACGCTAAACGCTATAATTACTCTACTCCTTCCTAGGCATACTTTTTCATATAAATTCCTAGCGGTTGTATAATAGTGGTTAATCAGATTATCTAAGCCCATTAAAAGTGCATTAATTTGGTCCAGTAGTTTAAGAAGTTCAGTTTTATCCTTCGCAATTACTTTGAGAATACTACTATATAAGAATGGATTAAGTTTTTTACATAGCTTATCTACGGCATCTACTAATTCACTATAAGTTATATTAGCTTTGGCTAGATTAAATTTAGATATATTTATCTCATTGAGTGCCTCATCATATATTCCGTAGGTAATATAAAGCCTGGCTCTATTTAAGTGATATTTTGTACGGTTAATTTCCTCATTTAGCTCTAATATTAATTCATTAATTCTTTGTAGAATATGCATGATATCGGATGGCAAGCCGAATAAACTGGTATATTTAATTAATTCAGTTAAATTATACATTGACGGATTTAATAATCCCCTTAGGAGGATTACATAATACCTAAGTATGAATACTGGGTCTATCCTTCCACTAATATTAGCAGGATTTTCATGAGGAGATATGATCTCTAAATATCGATATTGATTTGGGTAGTATGTTATATTTAATGCTAATACAGCAATTAGCGTAATAGTTAAAAGTGTTTTAAGATACATCAATACCACTTATACCAGTCCTAGTATTAATATGATGCGATATGATACTATAATAATGAAGATCAGGAAGTATGATATATCAATAAATTTTAATCTTTTATTTACATCGTGCGGAAGCGGGCTTATAATGCCTCTTAAAATGTAATACTCCAAAATAAATAGTGAAATATATACATCTATCCTATACTCGCTTAGTAGCAGTAATATTGTAACTGTTAATGGGACTAGCGTAGAGTAAAGTATGGCAAATAAGATAAGACTTCTGACTGACTTAGAGCATTTATCAATGTAATACTTCGAATATGGCATAAGCCTCACGCTTACTCATTTTTAAATCCTTAAGTCTAACTATTTCATCTAATGCTTCTGCAAGTATCGGACCCGATATTTGGGATAAAATGTTTGATATTAGAC
>CAZHBK010000124.1:0-4213 GCA_964530465.1 uncultured Nitrososphaeria archaeon
TCTCTATATCTCTCTAAAATTTTAATTCTAGGATTTACTTCTATCATATTCGATATCTGGGATATCTAATTTAGCATCTTCAATTATTAAATAACCTGAATCTCCCTCCCATATAATCCTATACTTTAAGATTTTAATTGGATATTTGAATAATGGTGCATCTAATACGAATGTTTCATACTCTCCACCCTCACCAGTAGGATTAAAGACATACTTCCTACTTAGCTTAATAATTTCTTCAACATCATCATATCCATCTATAATCCATCCTAAATGATCCCGAGTAAGACCCCATGCAGATACTGATATAATCATATATTTAATACCTAATCTAACGTATTCATACATTAGCTCTTCTTGATTCATACCCCATAATGGAGAATATACGTATAATCCTGCTTCAGATGCAATTCTATCAATTCTATCTTTCTGATATCTGCTAGCTATTGCTCCAGCTACAACTCCCTCATATCCTAGTTCTCTCATGTATAGAAATGACGTTTTTAAATCTTCAAGCTCTCTTTCTTTAACACCCTTCGTTTTAAACATATAGTGTTTAAATCCCATTGATACAGCCTGTAGTGTAGTCCATTCAACATTAAATCTATGGAACATATAGCTATAGGGATTTTCAGAGATAAATGTAAGAACGGCATTTACATTATATCCATTTTTTAATGCTTTAATAATTGCAAGTGTACTATCCTTACCCCCAGTATACAATGCGAATAGCCTCATAAATCCTCAGATAAATTAAAGCACCCACTTCAATCTAATACTTTAATTTAAATTTTTTAAGAGTATTTAATGACTTAACGATGTAAATACCCTAAACAGAGTTCTCACAAGAATCCTAGATGTGTAATCTGCTTTATAATGTAGATTATGAATTGATATAGAAAGTTGAAAGAGATTGTGGTTGGTAAGTTTGGATAGTATCTGAAGGGTTTTAAAACATGTGTAGAACCTACTAAATAACGTTATAGCTATCTTTACTTCTTACTTTTAAGCATCTCATCGATAATACTATCTATCAGCTTAATATACTCAAATCTCTTATCTAGTGGAATTACTACTGATGCGGCATACTTATGACCGTCACCAATACCACCAACCTCCTCAGATGCAGGTACCATAAAATCTACTAACCCAGGATATCTACCAGATTCAATCAACCTTCTAAGTCTCTCAGGAGCTCTACCAGAGATCTTCACCCACATTCCTTCTAACTTCATTAATCCAGGTATTTCATTAGGCATTTTCATCAATCCGATAATATACTTCATATCATCTATTAGTCTCCTCTGATAGCTTAAGTACGAACAGAAGGTTCCAATTACTTTAGTACCCATACCACTATATACATTATAGCTATCAAACCACTGGATATACCTCTCCCTTCTCAAGCCGTACTTATGCAATATTGATAGCATTCTTCTATTGGCATTCTTTCTCATTTCCTCATATCTCTTAATCTTCTGCCTAATATCATCTGATATACCTTCTAAACATACTTTAATCCCTTCAATAGGTCCATTATCGTAATACCCTACTGAGCCTAATATCTGCAGTATTTTAAACATCTCCTTATAATCGATATTTACCTGATATCTTCTAGAGTCTTCGTATGCTATCCTCGTTAACGTACCTATCCCCGTAGGTATCTCCTGAGCTCCTATTAATGCTATATATGCTAGATTAGTATTAGATTCGTCTAGTGCTTTTGCAAAGAGATACGCCATCACACTTCCTGAAGCATCCCTCTCTCCCTCCATACCATAAAATTCTGGATTTATATTCAAAACTTCTGGATCAGTAGACTCTCTAGGATCATGATGGTCTAGTATGATTACTAGGTTCTTACCCATATTATATTTCGATATTTTATCTGCATGTGGTGATCCTATATCAGCATAGATTATAATCCTCTCTGAGCCTGAGTGAATGTACTTTATAATTTGATCCATTAACTTCTCAATGCATACTAGTTTAATATTAAATCCCATATCTCTAAGTGCCTTATATAGTATGGCGCCAGATGAAATACCATCTGCATCATCATGAAATATAAGTAGTATATCTCTAGACGGATACCTTAATAATTTAGAACATGCATTATTCAAATCTATAAATAATCTATCAGCAGACATGTCTCAATATATGACTAATATGTCAATTCAATATATTTAAGAGGAGGGTACATGATCATTCTAAGACTCCTATCTCATTGGTGGTGTATTGAAATGTGCTACTAGTTTAATCTCGCCATTCCTCCTATATACCCTCACACTCTTAACTGTCCATCCATACTCACTAGCTACATATGTTATAAATTGGATTAATTCTCTTTTTGCATCTTCAAATCGATATCTAGTATCGTCCTTCGTAGCGATCACCATTTAGGAATCACCCGAATAACTACTTAATACTATTGAAACCCGAGTTACATCCATCTAAAGCAACATTAGAGATATTATTTAAGGATCTACCAATATTAAGTAAATATATCTAATTTATAATTTAAGCTTATCGATGTCTGAATGTAACTGATATGAGGTATAGTATGCAGATTAAAATACCTATTAAGCCTGAGGGAGCTATATTTATGACAAAGCTCGATGTCAATCCTATTAATCCAGTAACCATGATTATGATAAATGATATTATTGTTGAAGTAGATATCCTTCTGCAGAATACTAATGCAATGCTTGGAGGTGCTATCATAAATGCATAAACCATTATAGATCCTATCGCTTTTGTAGCTGCTACTATAGCCAGCGATGATATAAATATGCTCAGATAATGGTATAGCCTTGTATTTAGACCTAATGCCTCTGCTCCATCTATATCAAATGCGATATATATAAACTCCCTGTAGAACAATAGATATATAACTACTGTAATTACCACTATTACTGATAATATGATTAAGTCTGAGTCAGATAATAGTAATATATCTCCTAGTAGATAGCCCCAGACGAGTGGTATATCCTCACTAGGTATTATAGCCAATAGTAATACCGCTATACTCATTGCAAATGCGAGAGTAACACCAATAGCAGTCTCAAGTTCTTCTGGAATACCAGTTTTACCCGCATACCCAGCTAGTAATCCGCTTAAAACACCGAATAATAGAGCTATTATTAATGGATCTATAGTAGATATATATTCATGTAGCAGAATTCCTAAAGCAGCTCCTCCCAATGTTGCATGTGCTACTTCAGCTGTTAGGAAAGCCATTCCTCTACTATTTAAGATGGGGCCTATACATGATGATGCAATAGCTACCAATATTAATCCTACTAGTGCTCTAATGAAGAATGGATTTAAAATTAAGTTTAATAATGTATTCAAGACGTTCTCACCCATGCTTATCTCTAACTATTGGATAGCATACTCCACCAGATTCAATTATCTCAATATCGGCTCCATACGCTCTCTTTAGATTAGCTGGAGTGAATACTTCATTAATAGGTCCTGAAGCAATTATACTCTTATTCAATAAGATTACCTTATCGATTAAACTCGCTAGTGGGGTTATATCATGTAATATTATCAGAATACCTACCCTACCCCTTCTGTGATACTCATACAGAAAGTTTATTAATTCACACTGTCCTTTAACATCAACTCCTATGAATGGTTCATCTAATATTAGATATTCTGGATTTCTAACTAACGCTCTAGCTATCAATACTCTCTGCTTCTGACCACCACTTAAGTCTTTAAATGGTTTATCTGCATACTCAATCATATCTACTATCTCAAGTGCTCTATATGCAGCTTCAATATCCGTATTTGAGGGATATCTTGGAGGCTTCCTACTAACTAGTAGACTCATTAAAACCGTATCTAATACCGTAATCGGAATATTATGAGATATCCTAGTTATCTGCGGTACATATCCGATTAAACTCCTTACCTTAAAGCGGTCCTTTATAGGATCTAATCCAAATACACTCACATATCCCTTAAAGGGTTTAATTAAGCCTAGAATCGTCTTCGCCAGTGTAGTTTTTCCAGCTCCATTAGGTCCTACAACCGCTGTAAATTCTAATTTGTTAATCTTTAAAGTTATATCTTCTAAGGCTATAACATCATTGTAAGCCACTGAGACATCTTTGAAGATAATATTATTCTGCATTATAAAACACCTCTAAAGCGTAGTATAATTACGAATTCAAATATAGATATTACTAATAACGTTATCGAT
>CAZHBK010000125.1:0-4207 GCA_964530465.1 uncultured Nitrososphaeria archaeon
CCATTTTCAGAATCAATAGTTATTCCTATAAAGCCCTGGGATAGAAGACTTATGGAGTCTGGATTAGATGGAATTAAAGAATATATCTCTATGCCTCTCGAAAACATATACATTAATCCTAGGAATAAGTATGTTTTAATGTTTAAAGCATTATCTAAATTGAAGAGATATCCAACAGATCTAACTAAGGAAGAAGTTAAACTACTTAAAAGGTTTAAACTAGTTAAGGTTAGTAGGGGTTTATTTGAAGAGATACTATTATTATCTGAGAGAGGTCAGAACATCTGGAATAAATTAAACTTCTATGAGTTCGGACTACCGTATGGAGTTAGGAGATTCTATATTAGTAAGCTTACCGGCGAGGAGTTAATTGGTGAGGCTATCTCATGGAGGGATTTGATTGAGAAGTATCAGCCTGGATGTTTCGATTATTCAAACGATGCTATTGTAGTAGGTATTAGGAGGGATTATTCAGTTATCGAGAGGGATTTAATGGATGCAATTGAGATGGAGGATTTCGTAGGTGAGGCGTATGAGCAGTATTATGCTATTAAGAAGGTTTGGGGTGAAGATCCGGATATTAGAGGGGATTATATATCTGGAAAGCTTACATCTAGAGTTCAATGTTATATTGTAATCCCTAAGAATGGATTTGGAGTATTCGTTGAGAAGCCTGAGGTAGTATTATGGAAGATTGAATCTAGAAGACCTAGGTTAATCAGGTATAGGGATGAATGCAGAACTATATACAATACCAAGTTAATCTACATTGATTCTAAGACTAAAGGCAAGTATATCGATTTCACATATGGATATATGTATGAACTCGATCCAGAAGAAGATATAGCTAAGATCAAGATTGGACTTGCATTCTTAAAACTCATCTTGAGATTATCAAAGTATAGAATCTCCTTAAGTGAGTTAAATTATGCTGTTGAAGATCTCCCTAGGAAGACGATGTTAATTTGGGAGAATGAATGTAGTGGTATTTTAGAATCAGTAAACTGGCGTGATATTAGATCCTCTATAGATAATTTCAAACCTAGTAGACTATCAGAATTACTCCTCTGGGCTATTGATGAAGATGTAGCTACTAAAATTATCAGAGATAATATCGGCTGGGATGATATTAAGAAGTATGCTCATAGAGTATTAGATTATATCGAGGAGGTATTAAGGATTAAAGTTAGATCATTAGGTGAGATTGCAATACCTAAACCATCTAAGGATTTAAAACTACTCTCATTAGATATAACTACTGTAAGGATAAATGATATAGACTACTACTTTCTAACGTTATTCGACGGTTCATCATACAAATGCTTTAAGATATGTCTTGAAGATCGAATATCAGCAATTAAAACAGATAAATTACCCAGACTGCTTGAGGAGTTAAGTAATGCGATTGATTCAGGATTTAAGATATTAATCTATGGTAGCTGGGGTAGTATCAAGAGTATAATGAAGAAGTCTAAAACATTAAAGATATTATTTGAATCACTTAAGCGTGAAGATAAGATTATCGATGTTCGTGAATTAGCTAGAGAGAAGTTAAATATTGATACTATTCCAATAGAGGAGTTGGAGAAATATCTAAATGTAAATACTGGTAGAAGTGTGAATCTAGCGTTAATTAGAGAGTTATATCATGATGTATTATCCGGAGGTAATATAGATAAATTTGTTGATCGGCTAATAGAATATGGTAAGGCTAATGCATACAGCATCTACATAATATATCTAATATTCAGTAAGATTCCAAAACCCAAATAACTTAATTTACACTTCTTAATTCTCATAATTCCTAATTTAATTCATTTAGAGGTGTACTGTATTGAGTGAGGTATGGCGTAGGATCGATGCTGAATGGCCGGATAAACCATATTATAATATGGCTGTTGAAGAGGCAATCCCCAGAATGGTTGAAGCTGGAAAAGTACCTAATACCATTAGATTTTGGAGAAATGCAAATACAATCGTAATTGGTAGATTTCAATGTCCAACACTAGAGATTAAATTTAGTGAGTGTCTTAAATACAGTGTTGAAGTTATTAGGAGGTTTACTGGTGGTGGGGCAGTATATCATGATTTGGGTAATCTCAATTATGCAGTATCAATTAGAAGACCTCATCCTAAATTCTCGGGAGATCTACTAGAAGCATTTAAAACTATATGTGAATGTGTTATTGAAGGACTTAAAATACTAGGTGTTAATGCATACTTCAAACCTATCAATGATATTGAGGTTAATGGTAGGAAGATATCTGGGTTAGCAGGTATGATAACTAAAAACCTAATATTCATACATGGATGCATTCTCATATCATCAAATTTATCAATATTAAATAGGGTTTTAAATATACCTAAGGAGTATCTTGAATCAAAGAGGATTAGCGATGTTAAAGCTAGAGTAACTACTTTAAGAGATGAGTTAGGTAGGGATGTAAGTGTTGAAGAAGTTAAAAATGCTCTAGCAGAAGGTTTTGAGAAGAGGCTTAATATCAGACTTAAATTAAGTAGTCTAACTGGCGAGGAGGTTAAGTTAGCTGAAGACTTATACAAGAATAAATATCTCACATGGGAGTGGAATATGGGACCTTGTAAGAGATGTCCAACTAGAGATTCAGACGAATACATCCTCCAGTATATAAGAGCGAGGTGGTAGTATGCCTATTATTAAATTAACATATAGGGTCCCAGGTGGGAAGACTATAAGAGTATGTATTGAGTGGGAGGATGGATTATTGAAGAATGTTGTATTTACAGGAGATTTCTTCATGCAGCCAGATTACTTAATTGATGAATTAGGTGAATCGCTATCTGGAGTTAGGATATCTAGAGATGAGATTATAAAGGCTATATCTGAATTCTTTAAAAAACACCAGGATATATGGATCTACGGTGCTAAACCTGAGGATTTCGCTAAAGCAGTTTTAAAAGCCTTAAAAATAGACTAAGAACTCTAATCTTATTCTAGGATGATGATTGGACTCTAAACTGAATGCATGATGAGTAGTGGGAGCGTCTGACTCTCCTATAGATACTCTATCATCCTTAATGAAACACATTTTTAGACTAGGATAATTATGATTATTGTATGGAGTAGATGATGAAGAAACAGTTGTCTGATTTAAATGATGATTAATAGCCCCCCATATCTGATACCCATCAATCAATGTAAAAAATGGTTAGAAGATGCTGGCGAGTATCTGACTAGTTTGATTTAGCAGCTATTTCCTATATTCTTTAAGGAGGAATGGTTCTAATCCTTTAGATGTCCTTAATACATCTGCATCACAATAATCAACGTAATGAAGTATTACTCCTTCAATCATCTTAGGCTCTATAGCTGAAAATCTAGTATGTGATAATACTAGATGTGCTAGTTCTAATGGTAGATCATATTTGAATACTAGATGACCACCATATACTGCGTGAGGTATTAACTCTCCAAACTTACTAAATCTAACACCTGAATCTGATTCTTCAGACTCTAGAAGAATACTTACATCATGTAGTAATGCGGCAGCATATAGTAAGTCGTAGTTAATTTTAACTCCATGTATCTCTTCAAATACCTTAGCTAGTGCTTTAACGCCTCTAAAGACTGCCTTAGTATGCTCGATTAATGTAATACCTGGTAGGTATGGATGCATAGCTCGAAGTATATTCTCCCATTTAGATTTATTCCATGCATCAACCCAGATTTTAACGATCTTCTCTCTTAGTGTCGGATCTGAGATTTCATTTAATTCTTCGGAGAAAACTCCTCTAATTACATCCTCCCTACCCATACTATAATATCACCTCTATAGAAAGGATATATAACTAGGCTGTAATAGAGATTTAGAATTGTGGATTATATAAATAATATGAATGGATTGAATATCGAATATACTTTCTTAAAATAGACTATACTAGAGACTTACTTTCTCTCACTCCATTTAGGCATTGGGAATATAGGCTTGTATATATCATATTCCTCAGGCCATACGATATGATATTTACCATCTTCAGGTCTCATCTGAATTACTACTCCTGTAGCTAGTATGTTCTGTCCTGTTTCATCGAATTTAACTCCCTTCCAAGGCATTATAATCTTTTCAGGAGGTATATGCAGTGTTCTTAATGCATCTCTAATAGCAGTCCTAAATGCATCTAAATCAATTGGAGAAGCACGCTTAGCTGCTTCTTCAAGAGCATAATA
>CAZHBK010000126.1:0-4184 GCA_964530465.1 uncultured Nitrososphaeria archaeon
CGGTATGGTAGGGTTAATAATACTATTGATATTCATTATAATTGCTATATTCGCAGACTACATAGCTCCGTATGGAGAGTGGCAGAGGGGGGTAGCACCTCCATTCGCACCACCATCGTCAAAGCATTTATTTGGTGCTGATGAATTAGGTAGGGATCTCTATAGCTTATTCATATATGGTGCTAGGATATCACTTATCGTAGGTGTTGCAGCTGCGTTATTAAGTGCTATAATAGGTGGGGTTGTAGGCATTGTATCTGGTTATATTGGTGGGTGGGTTGATGATTTCCTAATGAGGGTTACCGATGCATTTTTAACAATACCAGCGCTAGTATTAATGATTATCTTTGCTGCAATACTAGGACCTAGCTTTATAAATATAATTATAACGATCGCAATCGTATCATGGGCTCCAATAGCGAGGATTATTAGATCTCAGGTATTAGTCGTTAAAGAGCTTCCATATGTTGAAGCAGCTAAAGCAGTAGGTGCTAGCAGTACTAGAATTATGTTTAAACATATACTTCCAGCAGTATTACCACTCCTCTTCGCTAATATGATATTACAGATCTCAAATGCGATACTATCTGAAGCAGCATTAAGCTTTCTAGGTTTAGGAGATCCACATCATACTAGCTGGGGTATGATATTACACTATGCTGATGGTAGTGGAGCTATAGCAGCGGGTTATTGGTGGTATGTGGTTCCTCCGGGTATAGGCATACTATTATTAGTATTAGCATTTGTATTTATTGGTTATGCACTAGATGAAATTGTTAATCCTCGATTGAGGAAGAGGATGTAAATAGACTTATTTATCTAGATACCTCCTCGACGTCCCTCCACCATTTCTTCCTAGTACCCATCTTAGCTCTCTTCTGCCATCTCTTAGTCTTAGGAGTCTCCTCGATAATCCTATTTAACTTATCAATATTATTAATGACTGCATTATACTCATGATCTAATAACTTACCTTCGTTATGGAATTTCTCTGCTAATAACTTAACTTTATTTAAATTTGTTACTGCATCATACCAGAACCCCCAATCATCACATAATATAGAGGCTATATATCCCCCATCAATTACATCCCTCTCATAAGTATCCTTGACTTCATGGAATGCAAATAAGACTATAAGATCAATTACATCCTTTAAGTTTATCTCATGGATCTGGAGCTTCTCAAGTACTATATCTGCTGGTGAGACAGTCGGAAAGTCTAATTCAAGTCTACCCTTGCCAGGCTTAGAACCGAATACAACATCATGGCAGAATTCTAACTTATCAAAGAATATATCTACATGATAGTAGTCTTTAGGATGATAGAATAGTAGCCTCCTCTGACCAATAATCCTATTGATATAGAAATCTGGTTTAAATCCAAGTTTCCTCTCAAAGAACTTCTCAACTTTACTAATCTGCTTACTGTAACCTATTAAATCAAGGTCTGTAAATGTTGGATTACCTTCTCCAAACCTCCTAAGCCTCTCGTATATCTTAAGGTTTTCAGGTTTATCCATCGTATGAATATAGACTGCAACGCCTCCCAAAATCCTAAGTACTAATCCATTATCTTGAGCTTTCTTAACTATATCTATCGACTCTCTTATAAATTCTTCATCAGGCATCTTAACGAAGTGAATTCCGCTGGACACATTAAACACCTACAAATAGAATTAGATATCTATCAACTATTTATAGACATAAATACATTAAATATTAGATTAACGAAACTATACAGATAACTATATTAAATACCATAGTATAAATATGTCATCCCCCACCGAGTAAGATCCTACAAATTACATCTCTAAACTCCTTAAGTCTATATTTTTCAAATCTAGATATATAAAGTGGGTGATGGAACTTCATTACTCTACAATATGATAAAGCATCTATAATGTCATTAATCGACTTATCTGCAACCTTACCTAATGCGATAATAATCTCCGGCTTTAATATTTTAACTTCAAATCTTAGTATACTTATGCAGTTACGCCTCATAACATTGATATACCTCCTAGAGTATGGTCTACATTTAACTGCCGTCGTCCAGAATACTCCATGACTATATAATTCATTTAATACTTCATCCTCAGAGACATCCATTAATTTTGAGAGTAGTCTTCTAAGCCTATCTCTAGCATTAGTATTATAGAGATAACTGTCTTTAAAACCTGGTGGAGGAGACTCACTAATTACCAATACCCTAACTCTATCTGGTAGGTATCTATCACATACTCTATACTTTACATATGGCTTATCGATATATTTACATCTATTACAATTACTAATTAACTCAATCAATCCACTCAACTGTTTAGAATCCGATCTCCTCGATTGCAATACCTCTACTCCTCCTAATTAATAACAACGATGCTAATATGAATATTGCAATCCATATGAATAATGATACTGCTGCAAGTCTTAGATTTACAGGCGTTAGTAGACTACTACTAACAAGCCACTTAAGATAACACCCCGTAGGTGGTATTGCTCCAGTAGCATGATACATTATCAATGCTGGTAGTTGTACTAATGGAATAATATAAATTAATGATTTAAGTTCAATCCATAGTTGGGCATATGCTACAAATGCTAGAATTAATGGAATATAACTCACCATACTTATAGCTCTAACCCTCCTCAATACTATAACTCCTAAGGCTAGAGTGTATGAGAGCCAGTATAGTAATACTCCTGCAAGGATTAAATCTACTATAACGCCAAATGGATTTTCAATTCTAGGATATACATTCCATTTAAAATATGATAGTGTTAAGACAGATATGTAGATTATGAATATGAATATTAGGAGTACGATTAAGCTCGATAGGAAGTCTTCGGTGAGTAATAATGCAGGTGATAACTTCGTATATTTTGTTAGGTATCTAGCAGCTCTAGACGAGTATAATATAGAATATGCTAATGCTATACCAATGCTTCCAATAGTTATCAAGCCTAGGAATGCAAATGCCATAGATGCATTTATACTAGCTAGATACCTCTCCCACTCACTAGATACTTTAGCAGAGCCCGAGAATACAAATACCCACATTATAACCCAGAATTCTACAAAGCCAATACCCCATCCTAGTAATTCAGCATTTGTAAGCATCTCCTTAATCTTATACTTGAAATATATAGTCATATATCTCACCTAATTGCAAGTTCATAAACCTTATCTAATGTAGTTAGCTTGGTTATCGGTTCTCCAACACCACCTTTAACAATACTATATCTCCTACTAGATGCCTCAAATCTCAGAATAGCATTATCGGCCTCACCAACGACTAATGTAGAGTCTAATAGATCGCCTGCTTTAATAGGACCATATACCCTACCTTCAAACATAAATACAGTATTCCAATCCTTGAGAATTGGTAAGAGCCATGTCTCATGTGTATTCAATAATATAATGCTCTCTAACTTCCTAAGATATTCAATTAGCCTACTCTTCCTAGCTGGATCTAATTGTTCAAATGGTTCATCAAGTAGTATATGTTTTGCCTTAGATGCTAATGCAATTGCAGTCGAGAAGGCTTTATGCTGGCCAGCTGATAACTCCCAAGGCTTCCTACGCTTAAGTATATTAACATCAAGACCTAACTCCGATAAAATCTCAAGAGCTAGATCTAAATCACCACAGGCTAAATCAATATATATCTTTAAATGATCATATGCGGACAAATGGAGTAATCTATATACTTCATTTAAATTAACTGATAGTAATCCAGGTCTACCATATATATTCGATATACTAACTCCATCAATTAATATCTCTCCGGATTCAATAGGTGTTAAACCAGCTATAGCCCTAAACAATGTAGTCTTACCAGATCCATTAGGCCCCAATATAAGATATTTATCATCAAATTTAATCGAGAGATTCTTTATAATCGGCTTACCACCCCTTCTATACCTAACAGTTAGTTTCGATATTTCAATCAAATTAAGAACACCTCTATAGATATCTTAAATATTGAAATGTATCTATATAATGTCTATCCATAACGTTATTTAAAGAGTTTTAAATTATAAGTAATATGTACTGTATGTAGAGTTATCTAGGGGTGGTCGCTCTAGAGCCTTTGGGGGCTCTAGAGTTCATTCCACCTTATTGACGTCGTCCCCCGGGGCATGGTAGGCATGCATTTAGATTGTAGCATGTCTATCTGCCCCGA
>CAZHBK010000127.1:0-4164 GCA_964530465.1 uncultured Nitrososphaeria archaeon
ATATCCAGGTTACATGTATAGTGACTTAGCAACAATATATGAGAGAGCAGGTATTATTCAAGGTAAAAGTGGGTCTTTAACTCAGATGCCCATCCTAACAATGCCTGGAGGCGATAAGAGACATCCAATACCTGATCTAACCGGTTATATTACTGAGGGGCAGATAATCTTAAGTAAAGAACTTGACGCAAGAGGTATATATCCTCCGATCAATGTTTTACCAAGCTTAAGTAGGCTTATGAGAAGTGGAGTTGGACCTGGTAAGACTAGAGATGACCATAAGGAAGTTGCAGATCAGTTATATGATGCTTATTCAAGAGGATTAAAAGCTAGAGATCTGGCAAGAATTGTAGGTGAGATGGGTCTTAGTGAGAGGGAGAGACTATATTTAAAATTTGCTGATATATTCGAGAGGAAGTTTATTAACCAAGGTGAATATGAGAATAGATCAATTGATGAGACATTAGACTTGGCATGGGAGGTATTATCAATATTACCTCCTGAAGAGTTAACTAGAGTTAAAGAGGAAACAATTAAGAAATACTACTATAAAGCTAAAGCTAGAGTAGCTGCTGGAGAAGGTGCTTAAGAATTGAGTGTTTCCATATTTGGTATTTCTGCAACACGCGGGACCCTACTCGCATTAAGACAACAGCTAGGCTTTATTAAAAAAGGTAAAGAAATTTTAGAGATGAAACGTGATAGACTAGCTGGAGAAATTAACAAGCTACTCTCACAGATTAATATTAGAATGGAGGTAGATGAGAAATTCAATAATGTATATAGGCATTTCTTAGACGTTTTAATCAGAAGGGGATTTGAGCAGATTAAAAGCATTTCCAACAGTATTAGTAATATTAAAATAGATATAAAGAAATATAGCGTCATGGGAGTTGAAGTGGTAAAATTATCAATAGTAGATGAACCAAATATTAATGCAATTCCAGATCCCTTAATTCAATCATTTGCATCTCAACTCTACGAGGCGTTCAAACTCCTACTTAAAAGTACCGAAATTGAAGTTAATACTGAAGCTATAGCTTTAGAATTAATGAGTACTTCAAGAAAAGTTAATTCACTTGAGAAAATAGTAATCCCTATGTATGAGGAGTTAATTCATTATGTCGAGGAACGTCTATTAGAAGAAGCTATCGAGGAGTTTTCAAGAACAAAGTATATAGCTGAGAGGAGGGGTAGGGAGTGATAAAACCCGCGAGTTTCATATATCTGATTACGCGAGTTCACGGTTTAAAAACTCATCTACTTACTCCATCAGATATAACCACGTTAGCTAGAGCTCCATCGTTCGATGCATTTATAGAAGGATTAATGCGGGGGGAGTATTCTAAGAGAATAAGTCTAATCAGTGGGGTAAAGCTTACATCAAGAGTTTTAAACAGGATATTTGCGGAAACATACTTCGAACGACTCTATTATCTTATAAAATTAGCTGGTGGAGAAGTAAAGAAGTTTATAATGGGCTTTGCATCAAGGGCTGAAATTGAAAATATAAAAAGAGTTATGAGGGCTAAGATGGGTGGAAGGAAGATAACAATTGAAGATTTAATACCTATACCGAGAGGATATACGTTAATAAACTTCAGCGCAATGATTGAAGCGCCTACATTAGATGAAGCACTATCATTACTATCATTCACAATATATCGCAATGTAGTAGATCATCTCCCTACAGCATATAAAATGAAATCAACACTTCCACTTGAGGCATATTTAGAAAGTGTTTATTTCAGCAGACTGATGACCCTATCTAGAAAACTATATGATTCAAAAATTGTTAAATCAATCATCGGAATGGAGGCAGACTTAAGAAACCTATACTTCCTCATAGGCTTTAAACTATCTGGAGTAGATCCCTCTATTATAGAATCATCATTAATAACCGTATATTATAGGGTAACTCCTGAAATGCTTCAATCACTAATCAGAGCTAGACTCGATGTAATACCTGAAATTATCTCTTCATCAGCGTATAGACAGCTTACAGAGCCTATAATGAAGGCATTAGAGACGAGATCGGTGAGTGAATTAGAATATAGCATATCATTGCTATTTAAGAAGTATCTAGATTCTATAGCTACTAGAAATCCACTCGGAATGGGATATATACTCTGGTATCTATACTCTATAGAATTTGAATATAAGAATTTAACATTAATTGCGATCGGCAAAGAATTAGGGATTCCAGAAGAACAATACAGACTAATCATCTAAAATAACCCTAAAAATAATCATAATACCGTATTATTGATGCTACATGAGCATACTACTATCTAAAGATTAAATAACACTATCCCTAAATCTAATATTAGAGTTAAAGTTCACAATTACAATAGCCCCCGTAGCTCAGCGGTGGAGCAGGCATAGGCCGTCAAGGCCGGACTCATAAGATAATCTGGGGTATCCGGAGGTCCCGGGTTCAAATCCCGGCGGGGGCATTAAATGGTACTTGAAAGGAATATTATGATATAGTTACCTCATATATTATGTGGTCCTAATTAAAGTAGCTATAGTTTTATTTACTTCCTCTTTTAGTCTTTTAATAGAGTTTATTTAATCTGAGTTGATGATGGATACACGGAGGCTCTGATGTAATTAGATGACGAGGTGTTTTATCTGATTATTTTTTGCTTTTATGCTTGTCTAAAGCTTTCAATATTATTCTGAAGGCATCTATACAGTCTTTAAAGGAGGGTATTCCATATTCTGTGAATTGCTGGTACCTATATGTATTGTTTGTAATTGCTATTGGTATTACACCTAGCTTTATACTGCTATATGCATCAAGTATGGTATCACCCAGCATAACTGCTTCGTTGGGTTTAGCGTTTAGTGAGTTCAATGCCTTAATAATCTGTTCTTTTCTTAAAACACTATCCTCTCTACTTATAATATAGTCTACATGTTGTCTAATGCCAATTTTCTTAAGTATCTCGATAATGGGCTGTTTAGCCTGCTTTGAAACTATTGCAATTTTAATTTCCTTATTTCTCAAATTTCTAAAGTAATTGGATAGATTAGGATTGTATTTTAGGTGTGATACTGCCTTTAGCTCATATTCCTCTATGATACTACTTAATTTAATGAATAGATTACGATTATTGTAAAATAGTCTAGTAAATGTATGCATGAAGAATTCATTCTCATTCATTAAACCTAGTTTAATTAACTTAGATTTTACTTTCTGCCAATCTACGGGTAGATGTACTAGTGTTCCATCTAGATCAGAAATTATGTATCTCAAATTCATTTTAAGTAATTTTGAGTATAATCTTCTTACAAGATAATCTCTTTTTATCCACCACTTATTATAAGGGATTTTTCCTCTCATTAGATTGAATAATCTGCTAAGCAAGGAGTATGCTAATTCTGGTGGGTCTGCTAAGTGTATATCTGAAGATACCTTTTTAGATTCTCTTAGAGTCTTCAATAACATTCTGAGCCATATTTTTGGATTCTCTTTAAGGTATTTAATTCCAGCTAGTAGCCAAGAGAAGCATATATCGTGTTTGTAATGCTTAATTGGAGATTTAATTAAGTTGTATACAGCATTATTTCTGCTATCTTTATTTAGATAGTATTCTACAACTTGTTTTGGAAGATTCAGACCTGCTGCAAGAGATAGCTCTAGGCTGCCCCATAGTTTAGGGTTGATCTCTAGCAGGTAGTAATCTCTTACTTCATAATGGACTTTGAACTCAGCCATCAGTACTCCAGTCCACTTTAAGTATTTTACTATTCTCCTTCCAATATTAATTAGGCATGGGTCACATTTGATACATGCAAGTATACTAGCGCCTCCGCTAGGTCTTTCTTCGATAAGTCTTATATGTGTATACTCGATGAGTGGGTAACCATCCACAGAGAATGTAAAATACCCAGCTCCATATCCTGGGATAAACTCTTGAATTATATAATCCTCTCCTCTTTTTTCATCTTTAATAATGCGATTATAAGATAAGTCGATAACTTCATCACCAAATATATATACTGGGTGTGATGCATCATAAGCTCTTTTAACTACATAGGGTCCTTCATAATATGCCGGCATCAAGTTATACTTTGTTAATTTGACAGTATATGGAACTTTAATTCCTAAATTTCTCGCTAAATTAAGTACATTTACTTTATTCGATACATATAAGA
>CAZHBK010000128.1:0-4157 GCA_964530465.1 uncultured Nitrososphaeria archaeon
GTAATACTATCTTTAATTAATTAACTAGCAGCTACTGTTCATCTTTCACTATGTTTCATGGACTAAGATTAGAAATCTAAGGATTTAAGAGGCATAATCAGTTAAACAATTAAACAATATACTACGTTTATAAGTAAATTGAGTAGAGTAAGTAGAGATATATTTAGGAATTTATTAAAAGGAGTATATCCAAATTATTATGTACATGCTTATGTCTGGCGATGGTGATTATATGTGACCTCTGTGATTTTCGTAGGTGATGAAATCTTAGCAACAGCATTTAAATTGATTGGAGTAGAATCAAAGGTAGCGTTTGATATTATCGATGCAGAGAAGATCATTAATAAGATCTTAGATGAGGCTATGGCAGATCTATTGATTATCCCTGAAGATCTATATGAAAAGTTGGTGGAAAGGCATTTTAAATTTAGGAGGGAAGGGAAGGAGAAGCCGATTTTAGCGGTCGTTCCTGGTTTGAGAGGAGCTACAGGTAGAAGGCTTAAGGATATCTATAATCTAATTAGTCAAGCTGTAGGTGTTAGATTAAAGTTAGGAGGTGAGTGATGAATGAGTCTAGAAATTGAGAAGATAATTGAAATTGAGAAAGAAGCTGAGGCAAGAGTCGCTGAGGCTAGGGTTAAGGCTGAAGAGATTATTAATAATGCAAAGAGTGAAGCTGAAAAAATCATTACCGAAGCTGAAAATACCTCCTTCAATGAGTTAGAGGAGGAGTATTTAAAAAGGATATTAGATGAGAAAAATAGAATTTTGAAGGAATACGAGGAAATGGCTAAAAAACTTGAAGATAAAGCTAAGAGAAACATCCCGAAGGCAGTCGGTTTGATATTTAAAGCGATAATAGGCGGTGAATAGAGGGGTGTATTAAAAATGGGTCTTGAGGAGTTGCGAAAAGAGATTATAGAGGAAGCTGAGAAGAAAGTAGAGGAAATACTAAATGAAGCTAAGGCTAAAGCTGATGAGATAATTAAAGACGCTAAGAGTAGGGCTGAGGTAATTATTAAGAGGAAAAGAGATGAACTTTTAAGGCGTTTGAAAGAGAAAGAACGTGCTGAGTATGCTTTAGCGAGAATAGAAGGAAGAAGAATGGTTTCATTAAAGAAAATGGAGTATATAAATAAAGTATTTGATTTAGCATTTGAAAAACTGAAGGAGTATACTAAGAGTGAAGAATACATCAATGTTACGCTTATAAATTTAATTGCAGAAGCAATTAAGAATTTAAATGTAAGTGAGGCTGTAATTAGAGTTAATAATGAGGATCTAAAAAGACTTCGTAAGAAGGGTATTAGAGAGCTTGAGTCTATCTTATCAGAAAAAGTCGGTAGGAAATTAAAAGTAAAACTTGATAGAACGCCTATTAATATAATCGGCGGTGCTATAGTTTATGATATAGATGAGAGAATTTATTATAATAATAGTTTTGAGGCTAGAATGAACGATATTAGGGATGAACTCATGTATAAAGTGAGTGAGATATTGTTTGGTGAGTAAGATATGAGAGAGGGAGAGATATATAGAATCGCTGGAACTGTAACAGTCGGAAGAGGCATTCCAGATATTGAAATCGGCGAGGTTGTTGAAGTTGGATATGAGAGGCTTATCGGTGAAGTCATCAGAATAATGGAAGATAAATTTGCTGTACAGGTATATGAGCCTACAAGCGGTTTGAAACCAGGAGATCCTATTAGAGCAACTGGTAAAAGGCTAGTTGCTGAGTTAGGACCAGGTCTTTTAAAAAATATATTTGATGGTATTGGAAGACCACTTGAAGAATTGATTAAGAAGACAGGACCATTTGTAAAGAGGGGTGTGAAAGCATATACATTACCTAGAGATGTGAAATGGAATTTTAAACCAACTGTTAAAGAGGGAGAATACATTTCTGGTGGTGATATTATTGGAGAGGTTAGAGAGTCTGCTACATTAATACATAAGGTAATGATCCCTCATGGTATTAGCGGGAAGCTTATCGAGATAGGTGAGGGAGAATATAAGATTGAAGATATAATAGCTAGGGTAGAGGCAGATGATGGTAGAGTCATTGATATTAAAATGTATCAAGAGTGGCCTGTGAGAGTTCCAAGGCCTATCGCCCCAGATGGTAGACTACCTTTAAAAACTCCTCTAATTACCGGGCAGAGAGTAATAGATATATTCTTCCCGGTAGCTAAGGGAGGAGCAGCCGCTATCCCCGGCGGTTTTGGAACTGGTAAAACTGTTACACTTCACCAACTAGCTAAATGGAGTGATGCTGATGTAGTGGTTTACATTGGATGTGGAGAGAGAGGTAATGAGATGGCTGAGGTATTAACTGATTTCCCAAGATTGATTGATCCTAGAAGTGGTAAGCCTTTAATGGAAAGAACGGTACTAATAGCAAATACAAGTAACATGCCTGTTTCTGCTAGAGAGGCTAGCGTGTATATAGGTGTTACAATAGCTGAATATTATAGAGATATGGGTTATGATGTTGCTTTAATGGCTGATTCAACATCTAGATGGGCAGAAGCCATTAGAGAAATTGCAGGTAGATTGGGAGAAATGCCTGTTGAGAGGGGTTTCCCAGCTTACCTTCCTGATAGAATTGCAGAATTTTACGAGAGAGCTGGGCGTGTCAAGGTATTAGGAAAGCCTGAACGTATAGGATCGGTTACTATAATAGGGGCAGTATCCCCGCCTGGAGGAGATTTCAATGAACCTGTAACTATTCATACACTGAGATTTACCGCTGTATTCTGGGCATTAGATCCAGATTTAGCATATAGCAGGCATTTCCCTGCAATAAACTGGCTGAAAAGCTACAGCCTCTACGTCAAGCATATACTTCCGAATTTATTAAATGCATTAACAGATGATACACGAAGGAAGATACTTGAGTACTGGAGTAACGTTGAGGCAGAATTCCCAAAGTATAGGGAGAGAGCACTAAGTATATTAAGTGAAGCATCTGAAGTAGAATCAATAGCTAGAATTATCGGTGAGAAGTCACTACCTGATGACCAGAGATTACTACTGCTTACATCTGAATTATTAAAAGAAGGATTCTTAAGACAGAATGCATTCGATGAAGTAGATTCATACTCCGAGTTAGAGAAATCAATGCTTTTATTAAAGTTAATTATCGATTTTCACGATATGGCTAGTAAACTAATTAAGGAAAAGATACCTATAGAGAGGATCTCAGAACTACCTGTAATTTCTAGAATAAAGAGAGTTAAATTCGATCCAAATAGAGTTAGAGCTATAATAGAGGTTTATGAGGAAGCTAGGAAGGAATTAAGAGAATTAGCTGATGAATATAAGTTAAAGATTCTAATTTAAATAAGGAGGTGAGATCTTGAGTTTTGTTAATATAAGTGATATACCCGGCATGATATATAGGGGGGTTAGAGAGGTTAGAGGCTCTTTACTCGTTCTAGAGCCTATTCCAAATGTAATGTATGATGAAGTTGTCAAGATACGAGCTCCTGATGGTGTCGATAGGGTAGGAAGAGTTTTAGAGGTAAGTAGAGATTACGTAATAGTGCAAGTATTCGGAGAGGAGGCAGGACTACAAACTAATACTGTAATTAAGTTTACAGGATCGACGTTTGAGATACCTGTTTCAGAGGATGTTTTAGGAAGGATGTTTAATGGTAGATTTGAACCGATAGATGGATTAGGCCCTATTACATCAGGAGAGAAGAGAGATATCAACGGATATCCTATAAACCCCAGAGCTAGAGTTCATCCAAATGATTTTATCCAAACTGGGATTTCAGCAATAGATGGAATGCTATCTCTAGTTAGAGGTCAGAAACTACCAATATTCTCTGAATCAGGTCTACCACATAATAGAATAGCTGCTCAAATCGCTAGGCAAGCAACAGTTCCTGGGAAGGAAGAAGAATTCGCAATTGTATTTGCAGCAATGGGATTGAAGAATGATGAAGCTCGATTCTTCATTGAGCAATTCAGAGAATCTGGTGCTATTGAAAGATCAGTAGTAGTGCTTAACCTAGCTGATGATCCTGCAATTGAACGCTTAATAACGCCGAGGATCGCATTAACCATTGCAGAATACCTTGCATTTGACTTAGGATATCACGTACTAGCTATTCTAACAGATATGACTAACTATTGTGAGGCATTAAGAG
>CAZHBK010000129.1:0-4124 GCA_964530465.1 uncultured Nitrososphaeria archaeon
TCATAGTCGTACCTTATAAGCTATGAATAGTTATTTAATCCAATGCCTTTTAATCCCTACCTTATCGAAATCTCTATCTTCACTAACTATTGCATCTAATCCGTAATTCTCTATTGTTGCAACATGGATAGAATCTGAAGGCTTTAAGTTAAATTTTCTCATTATTTCCCTCGCTTTTAGATATTCGTTTACTCCAATAGGTAATATATCAACGTAGGGTAGTATAGCTCTATCTATAAATTCAATAGGTATCCTCGAATGAAACATCATACTTCCTCCTTGAAATATAAATTACTTCATCAAGGACAAGTATATTCGTAAATAGCTTATGATTTAGCAAATCTAACCAGAAATCTTCAATAATCCTAGCTTCCTCTTCAGGTAATTTAATATTTAAATAAATTAATAAGTTTGCATCAATGAAAAGCTTCAATCCTCAAACTCCTCCTCTAGATATACTTCAGATAAATCACCTAGCCTAGCAATTTTACCTCTTAACTTCTTTCTCCTACTCCTAATCCAATTTATAATACTTTCTGGATCTTCAATCCCTCTTAATAATAGACCGTCATCCCTTGGCTCGATAATAGCATATCCACCCTCCTTAATTTTATAGGCGTCTCTAAATATCTTAGGTATGACTATCTGTCCTTTAGGACCAACTTTAACTCTTATTCTAACCATATGTATCACTGAGTATGACTAATTGATCTAATAATACCATACCTATATGTTTGATAAATATAAACCTTATGTTTAACTAATGGAGCTATATAGCTATAAAAACCATTTAATCGCTTCTTACAAATCTTCTACTTAGGAATTTACAGATCTATTATCAGATTATCTGAAGCCCATATAATAGGTCTTTTAAACCTACCTACTTTAACAGTATTACATATATTATAGCCTACATGTGTTAATACGAGATATTTCACATTAGCTTCCTCAGCTATCTCAACCGCCTGCTTTACCGTTAGATGACCTAATTGATATGCCCTCTCCTCCATACCCTCAGGTAGTGTAGCCTCACATATGAGTAAATCTACATCTCTAGCAATATCAAATAATCTACTGCATAATCTAGTATCACCAGAATATCCAATATACCTCCCATCTACAGATACCCTACAGCCTACACTCCTAACTACGTGTTCTACCTCGATAAATCTAACATTAAACCCACCAACGCTATAATTTATCCCCGGCTTAATACTACATACTTCAAGCTTATACGATGCATTAGATACTACATACCTAATAAGATCCTCGATATAACTACGATAATCATCCAATACCAATAGCTTAATATCACTAGATACATTAGAATACTTCATATAGAATAACAATGATGGCAGACCCAATACATGATCTCCATGAACATGAGTAATAACTATAGCTATGATATCCCTCAGTAAATCTCCATATATCGAGTAATGCCTTGCATCAAAACAACCACAATCCAAAACCAAAACCCTACCACTATCACTAACTATAAATATACATTGATAACTCCTATACGATGGAGTAACCCAACCACCACTACCAAGAAATAATACCCTAACCAATTAAAAACACCTAAAATGGATTAACCATATACATATATTAAATATTAAGGCTTAATATGATAGAGTGTTCATAGTTTAATGAGAGTCTAAACATATCCCTCTAGGAATAATACTCCTATTTCTCTCAGTTTGGTTAATACTGGTTCCATTTCCCTTTCAATCTTTCTGAAGACTGGCACCGCTTTTATATATTTAGCTGTTGCAATAATATAACAGTCTGGTAATGCTATATGTAGCTGCTTCTTTAATTCACCAGCTTCAAGTACTATATCTTCATTCACATCTACCACCTTAACCCTCCTCTTAATCCATTCTATAAAGCATTTAGCTTCATCATTCGGATCATCTACATTAGCTGCCTGATAGATTCTTGATGCTATATATAAGACCTCGCTCAACGCGACAATACTAGTGTATAATTCTATTTTATTCTCTGATGCTAGATTAAACAATTCGACTATTTTAGGTCTGTACTTTGATTTTAATATTATATATTCTACTATAACGCCTGTATCAAGGACGAGCTTTCTTACTCTGGAACATCCCCTCATATCTCCTCTCCTCAAGCTCATACTCCTCCCTAAGCAACTCCTCCACAAGACTTGGATCCACATCAACCACTCTCGGCTTTAAAACCCTCATAACTAACTTATCCCCCTTAACTTCAACAATAACTTCATCTCCCTCATTAATACCGACTTTATCCCTCAGCCTTTTAGGTAAAATAAGAATACCCTTCCTCCTAACCTTCAACACCATCCTCATATTCTCCACAGTAATAATGCTAAGTTAAACCAATTATATAAAGTTCACCAATGGAATCAATTATCAAACTATACTACAAAAGTTTAACTTAATGAGAATAATACTATGAGATTTAAATCCACATCTATCATGGAAGTAAGAAAGAAATTGATTACTGCAGAGGTCTTTCCGCATCGAAGGCCTATTAAGTGATGAAGATATAAAGAAAATTGAAGAAGAATTAAAAAACTCAGTAGAGACATCTACAACGAGATAATTAGCAGGTATGATGAGAGACTGAGTAAGAAATATGAAGAGGTAAGCATACCGGAAGAGGAGTATAAAAATGAGAAATCACATATCGAAATGCTCTACGAGAAATTCAACGACGAAGATAGATTAAAGGTCAAAGATAAATTATTCGGACTAGTCCATAGATTCAAACGCGCATATAAAGAAGGCATTGACAGAAGCATCTTCATATATGAAGACCACATATAAACACAACATAAATCCCATATCCAATTCTATCAGAGAATAATCTTTTTTCTCAAATCCTATATCTCCAAAACCAATCATAGTTTTCTCAGATTACCTGCACTACTGCTTCAATACCCTTCAAAATAATACTATTCAAGTCTATCCTAGACCTAGAAAAGTTTAATACCTCAACGCCTATTATCTCTCCTCTCTCATTTAAATCAATGATAATGTTATCTTTAACTCGATAGAATCAGCTACATCTCCCTCTCTAACCCGTATATAGAGAGCGTCAGCTACAGAATCATACTCGATGCGATACTCCATCAGAAATCCCTAAAAATCATAATAATATAAACACTGTAATATCAATTACAAGCTAGCTGCTATTTAATTCTCATAAATATCTAAGGAAATAATCAAGAGTGAGACAGGAATATATGAGCTACAGCTTATTCAATTACTTCATCTCTGAATAATCTAAGACTTCAGATAGTGGTGCATTAAAGATTAAGTCTTTATACTCCTTAGCCTCATTACTACCTATATTATCAAAGATAGCTTTATGGAATAAATTTAAGTAATATCCAAATTGCGTTAGAGTATTACCCTTCCTTTTCTTTCTTCTAAATAGGAAATCTGGGAGATTATATTTTGATCGAAATCCATCATATATATTACTCCACCTTCTATTTGGATTATAGAAGTATATCTCAGCTAATTCCTTAACTGGTATTAGAAATCTAGCTATACCTGCAATCAATCTTACAAATCTCTCATAAGAAATACCGCACAATGCTTCTCCCTCTATCCATCTAATATAACATGTATTCTTATACCTATTATATAGTACAAGACCGGTGAAGAATTCAGTTAAGCCCTCAATCTAGTATCGATTCGCATAAATTAAATCAGGAATTTTCTCCTCTTCGATATCTAATCGATATCTATTATACCATGATGTAGCATGGAGGAATTCATGAATTATAGTCTTCCTACACCATCTATTGATGTTCAGATATAGGAAGTTAGTTTCAGGATCATATTTTCCGCGTATAGAGGGATGTAATTCTATCTCGACATACTGCATATTAGCTGGCGGGTAAACTTCTATACCAATTGAGATACTTATTTCGTTCTTAAGCTGGTTAGAAATCTCGTTAAATATCAATGGATTTGTTTTAGATAGTTTGAGATAGTGTCTAAGATTAGTCGTAAATTCATAATAACACTTCGGAAGCTTCAATTCATAATTTTACTAATTCGCAGCTTCATTTATATCTGTATATTTAAATATACGTATATATGTGCTCTTATAACTATGTGTGTAAT
>CAZHBK010000130.1:0-4122 GCA_964530465.1 uncultured Nitrososphaeria archaeon
GTATAAATATGTTTCATGAAGCCTTATAAAATTTTGAAAATATAAAACATAATTATATATGATTAAATCATTTTCCAATAAAATATACTTAATATGGAAATAATACTACCAGAAATTAAGCTGGAGGTATATTGCGAGAATAAAGTTAAATATTCTGCGAGTACCTTAGGAATAAGGATTTCTGAATGATTTATTGGGAGGGGGCTCCGCATTGGAGTCATTCGACATAACTATCCTCCGTACTTAAAGGAATCTTCATCACCCCCTCCCCATTATTAATTTGTTAATGATATGAATTTAATTTACTTTATCGGCTGCCATTCTTCTAGATATTTATCAATTACATTTCGTCTTCTAAGATATCTTCCATAGATAGTTAATGCTTTAATAGCTGTTACGGCTCTCTCGGGAGATGGATATGCAGGGATATAATTCTTCTCGAATCTTTCTCTAACATATTGTGAGTATTCAGCCATTCCTATATCTACTGCTGCTACAGGTTTTCTAGCTTCAGCAGCTAGCTTAGCAACCTCATCTATGAAACCATCTGTAACCATCGGTGGATGATGTAGTGATATTATTATTAATGAATCTATAGATGGATGATGAAGTAGTAAGTCTGCTGCAATAATGTACATCTCATCATTTGCACTACCCGTTAAATCTATTGGATTCTCTACAGCTGCAAATTCCGGAATAACACCTTTCTTCATTAAATTCTTAAATTCCATCTTCAGATCATCTGGTGTTTCAATAACATGGAGACCATTAAATTCGCATGCATCTGTAGCCATAACACCAGCACCACCGCCATCAGTTAAAATAGCTACCCTATCACCTCTAGCCGGTGGTTGATAAGCTAGAGCCTTAGCCATATCGAAAAACTCCTCCATAGTCTCAGCCCTTACACATCCAGTCTGTTTAAATGCAGCATCATATACTGCATCTGATCCAGCTAATGCAGCAGTATGACTCGCTGCAGCTCTAGCTCCAGCCTCAGTTCTACCAGCTTTAAATACTAATATCGGCTTTTTAATACTAACTTCCTTAGCGACTCTAACGAATTCTCTTCCATTACCGATACTCTCAGCATAGATCATGATGACTCTAGTAGTATCATCTTCAGCTAGATACCTCATTAATGATGCTTCATCTATATCAATTCTATTACCATAACTTACAAACTTGCTAACTCCAATACCCTCACCAGCCATATAATCTAATGCTGCAATTCCAAACGCGCCTGATTGAGTAAGTAATGTTATATATCCTGGTTTAGGTCTTGGAGTACTTAATAGTACCCTACCTGATGCGGTAGCTTTACGCTCAGGTACGAATAAGTGATCTACACCACTATATGCGTCGAATATACCGAGGCAGTTAGGACCTATAACTCTAATGCCATATTTCTTAAGAATTCTCTTAAGCTCTTCTTCAGCCTCTACATTACCTATCTCACTAAATCCAGCACTTATGATAATAACCGCTTTAATACCCTTAATACCACATTCCTCGAGAACGCTAGCAACATATCTAGCTGGAACAGCTATAATTGCTTGATCAATCTCCTCTTTAATATCTAAGATACTCTTATACACTTTAAAACCAAGAATCTCTCCACCTTTAGGGTTAATAAGGTATATCTTACCTTTAAAAACACCCTTTCTGATATTAATCGCGAAATTCTCAACAATTTGATAACCTATCTTACCTGGAGTGTGAGAAGCACCGATTATAGCGATACTTGATGGATTAAAGAACTTATTAAAAACCTCAATATCGCTACTCATAGAGGACATTAGGTACACCTCTACATTAGTATCTATCCAGAATTACTATCATATACGATATGATATTTATCCTAAACATATTGAGAGAGCTCTATATATATTTGCATCATACCATCGGGAATTAAAGATTCTAAATATTAATTATGATACCGGCAATACTACTGTATAGATTGAATCATGAGAGAGGATAGATATATTGAGACCGATGCATTAATACTCGGACTATCTAAATCAATAATATACGCTACTGACTATATCCTAAGGGCAAATCTATACACCACTGTGTTAATCTATGATAAGTCTGAACTTGATGAATTTATAGATATAGAACCATCTAAGAACATCTACACCACTATAATAGATGATTTTAAGTTCATAGGTAATGATATATTAGAGGTGTCGATTAAAGAGTCAAGTTATTTATTCAAATCTAGAGCTATCGTAATTGGTAATGAATTGTATCTAAATAAATTTAATATAAGCCTTAATGATATCAACTTATCATATCAGTATATGATTAAAGATTATAGAGAAGCACATTTATTTATACCATTAGATCTAGTAATACCAGAGTTATCCGATAGATATAGTAAATTAATAGGTCTCGAGTTAGGTCGTGGGGTTATAGAATACCTATATTCTAAGATGCTGGCAACATATAGGTTATATAAGACTGAAGATTTAAAGGTATATCCCAATGAGATATGTATTGGTCGGAGGATATTAGTTGGTTACCTCAACCCTCATGGATATAATTATTTAAAGATATGTAATTTGGAATATAACCTATCTAGGTATGGCATTATATGGATTTATTTAAAAGATATTGGAGGATGCGAGGTTACAAATAAATGTATCTCCTACCAGCTAAAGTAATGATATATCTCTGAAGGTGATATATACTGTGTGACTTCTCTAATCTCTCTCTTTTTAATCTCTATATACTCTTCAATTAAGCTGCTTGAGAATATCGGTTTTAGATATTCATTATCTGATTCTAATTCATCAAGTGCTTCATATAGATCCCTAGGTAGTGTCTTTATATTATATTTAGCTCTCTCTTCATCACTCATATGGTAGATATTTTTATCTATTGGATCACCCGGGTCAATCTTCTTCTTAACACCATCTAATCCTGCTAATATCATTGCTGGGAATAGGAGATATGGATTAGCTAACGGATCTGGAGGTCTGTATTCGATCCTCTTCATATAATCACCTTTCTTATATACTGGTACTCTTATGGCGGCGCTTCTATTAGCTTTAGACCACACCAAATATATTGGTGCTTCATAGCAGGGTACAAGCCTTTTATAGCTATTCACTGTTGGAGATGCTAGAGCTGAAAGACTTCTGCCATGCTCAATCAATCCACCTATGAAATACCTAGCATACTGACTTAATTCAGCATACTCATCATTCGGATCATAAAATAGATTTTCATTACCTCTCCATATACTTACATGCGTATGCATACCGGAACCATTATCACCATATACTGGCTTAGGCATGAATGTAACATAAAAGTTGAATTGCTCTCCAATCCTCCTAGCGGCATATCTTAATGTTAGAACATCATCACATGCTTTAGGTAGTTCAGAATATCTAATATTAACTTCAACTTGAGATGATGCAGCTGCCTCATGATGATGAGCTTCAACAGGAATATTAAAGTATTCTTCTAGAATTCTAGATAATACTATCCTGTAATCGTATACTTTATCTAATGGCTTCGGTATGAAATAACCGGATTTATAATTAATGGGATATCCATTACAAGCCCATGGAGCTTCAGGACTTTCAAGATAATATCCTATACCAGATGATGGATTCTTAAAATTAACCTCGACTTTCGTGAATAGGAAGAATTCTATCTCAGGACCGATATATGCCTTTAAACCATTACTATCTAGATAGCTACGCATCTTCTCAGCAATATATCTTGGATCCCTCTCTAATCTACTAGATGCCAATACACCATATACCTTACATATAAATCTAGAGATTTTATCTCCATCAATAGTCCACGGTAGAATACTGAATGTAGCTGGATCCGGAACTAGATTTAAATCACTTAATGATATATCTTCAAATCCAACTATACTACTACCATCAAGTTTTGAGAATCCAGTCTTAAAGACTTCTATAGATAATTCTCTCGATGGAACAGTAACTGCGTGTATTATACCTACTAGATCCATAAATTGTAACTCGAGCCATCTAATAGACTCCCTTCTTATAATTTCAAGAATTTCACCGATAGATAGCATTATAGACTCACATTTGACCATTTTAACAACAAATATTTGAATAATCATGCCTAATTATATAT
>CAZHBK010000131.1:0-4098 GCA_964530465.1 uncultured Nitrososphaeria archaeon
TCATTCTTCATTCCTCCTCCCAGTCAAGATCAATCCTGTTCTTTATGAAAAAATCCGATAAGCATAAATGAGCATAATCCTGTTAACTCATAGAATATTGCTAGTGTGATTAGAGAGTAAGAGAGAATTACTCCAATCATAGAAGCCATAAATAGAAGCATCATACTATAGAACCATGAAAATCCCTCACTTATGGGATGCTCTCTATTGGCAGGAGACATATAGCCTTGAGAAAATAATAGAATTAGAAATCCTATGAAGACTACTAAAAACGTGATTATAACTGATACATCATCTAATATAAATGCTAATATATCTACTCCAGCATATCTAGATAGAATAATTATTACTGGCCTTTCAACATGATATATTATAAAATATTCCATTGCTAGAAAGGCTGAAAGAATTAAAGTTAGGATAGCAAATAATAATGATTCTAAAGATAGCTTAATACCTCTTTTATACGCTAAAGTAGAATATAACCATCCAATAGATGGAATTAGTAATACTAGTAGGGAGGTATACTCTAGCTGTATCATCATTATACCTCGGCCTTCTCCATTACAATCTTATGCTTTATGAAATCGATAAATCTAATCCTACAACCTTCTAATATATGCTCTTTACGTTCTAAATCTACAGCGATATATCTACCTCCTTTTTCATAGAGATATAATACCTCTGGAATTAATAGCTTCTCACTTCCATTCTCTATGATATATAACTTACTAATACACATGTTTCACACCTTAATCCAAGGCATCAAATTCCTTACAATCGACTTCACATCAGAATATACTATGCTTGTATCAGGAAGTTCATTTAATCCTCTACCTTCATATTCTAGATCCTCAAGTAATTTATCATATCTAACTATATAGTATGGTATCTCGTCATTAAGCATCTTCTCACATAAAAGTTTAGCTAAGGGTATATTCCTAACCTTATTCACAATTATAGCATTCTCTTTAACCATTAATTCAGAAGCTAATTTGACTAATTTCCTTGAGATCGCTAGTGATTTATATGTTGGTTCTGAAATACACATCATTAAGTCGAAATATTCAGCAAGACCTCTTCCAAATACTTCAGCTCCAGCCTCAGAATCAACAATTATAATTTCATCTCTGGATGTGAAAACATGTCTAAGGAATTGTCTAGCTAATGCTATTGCAGGACATAAACACCCTTGCTTACTGGCATCTATACTTCCAACAACTACTAAACTAAGATTATTACTTATCCTTACCCCGTACCTATCTACAATATCATCTACACGTGGATTTAACGTGAAGAAAACACCCCAACCCTCACCGGGCCTAGCGCCAGTCCTTTCCTCGACTAGCTCTTCATTCATTACTAATGGTATTATCTTAGATGCTTCAGAAGGTGGGATACCCATTGATATAGCAGTATTAGGTACTGAGTCAGTATCTAATACTAGGACTTTATACCCCGCTCTAGAAAGTATAAATGAAAGTATGGATGTAATGGTAGTTTTACCTGTACCACCCTTACCTGCAATTAATATCTTCATTCCAAATCTTTAAATCACATACCCACTCTATTAATAGTACAATAAGTTATAAATAGAGAGTGGTGGTTAGTAAGGCCAGTGTAGCTTCTTCCTCTTCTCCTCGATAACCTCAAGTAGTGTTCTGGCAGCTTTATATGGATCTGGTTCTACATAGAACTTACCACCTATATATCTCTCGACGTCATCTGTTAATATCTTTGTAACTGTTGGACTTCCTAACACTGGTGGTATAGTACCTAAATGGGTGAATACTCCATGTGATACAAAGTATGTACCTATTGATACAGCCTTCTCACTCATCCATTCTGGAGCTGAACCTACAACTGGTAAGTCTGGAGTATCGACATTTAATGCTTCAGCTAATGCTGATATTGCATTAAGAATTCTACTACAGTCTACACAACTACCCATGTGTAGGCATGGTGGTATCTTCAATGCTTCACAAACCTTCCTTAATCCATCACCAGCTAATTCGACTGCTTCAGGCCTTAAGAGACCTGCCATAGCTGCAGCTAATGCCCAACAGCCAGTGCCAACAACTAATACATCATTCTTAATTAACTCTTTAGCTATAGTTACATGACTGTGATTATGCTTAACCTTTGGATTATTACATCCTACTATACCTGCAATACCCTTAATAGTACCATCTCTAAGTGCTTTAATTAATGGTTCTAAAGTACCTCCTAAAGCTTCTAAAATCGCCTCTAATGAGAATCCAGCTACTAACTCCATTTTCTCCTTAGGTATATATACCCTCTCTCTAGCTCTATTCTTGAAGTTCTCTATAGCTACTCTCACGATCTCCATAGCTACTTCATCTGCTTTCTCAGGATGGAATTCAATATGTAACGCACCGGGTATCTTTGCTATAGGCATTGTCGTAATAATCTTAGTATGATAGCATGCCGCTACATCTGGAAGTGATGGCATGATACACTGGTAATCTACAATCATTGCCTCTACAGCTCCAGTAGCTACAGCTAACTCTTGCATTAAGAAGTTGCCTGCAGGAGGTATTCCCCTCCTCATTAAAACCTCGTTACCAGTACAGCACATTCCAGCTACAGTGATACCTCTAGCACCAACTTCTCTAGCTAGTTTCTCAGCCTCTTTACTTGTAGCAGCTTCAACAATCTTCTCAGATAGTATTGGAACATGACCATGTACGATTATATTGACTGTATCCTCCTTTAAAACACCTAGATTACTCACACTCTTTATTGGTTTTGGAGTACCGAAGAGTATATCTTGAAGTTCGGTTGCTATCAGAGAGCCTCCGAATCCATCCGCTATAGAACATCTAATACCCTGTAGTAGTAAGTTTAATGGATCTGCATCAACACCTATGTGAGTCCTATGCATTATTTCTACAATCTCCCTATCTATATTTCTAGGCATTACACCTAACTTCCTCCATACCCTCTTCCTAAATTCTGGAGCATATGCTTCAGTCGTTCTCAAAGGTTCTTCATCCTGCTTCCCAAAATCATTCAGAATTACATCAGCTAGATCTTTAGCAATATCCTCGGGCTTTCTATCCTTAGTTGGAATTCCAAACC
Source organism: uncultured Nitrososphaeria archaeon (assembly GCA_964530465.1). Taxonomy (GTDB): domain Archaea; phylum Thermoproteota; class Nitrososphaeria; order Geothermarchaeales; family JDFR-13; genus CAZHBK01. Next base: position 3,100 of record CAZHBK010000131.1, read on the forward strand.
TACTGGCTACTGCAGTAAGTTTCTTAGTATCCTTAATCTTATATCCAGGTGCTTTACCTTCAGCAGTCATCTTGAATACTATAGCTACCTCACGTCCATGATCTGAATGTGCTGCAGCACCTCCAGCAATCATCCTAAGTAGATTTCTAGCTACGATAGTATCTGCTGTAGCTCCACATACACCTCTAGTAGGACCGTATCCGAATGGGTCGATTCTACAGGGTCCCATATTACAGTTTCTACAACATATGCCTAGTAATCCGAATCCACATTGAGGTTGCTGCGCTAGGAATCTATGCCATACCGTTACAACACCTTCACGCTCAGCTTTCTCGATCAACTCGGCTACGACTGGATTTATAGATACTTCTTTAGCTGGAACCCTTCTAAGAAGGTATTCAACGCGAGTTTTAGAAGATGGATTATCAGACTTCATATTTAATACCACCTCACACTTTCATACATCTTTAACATCTTAGTTAGGGGAGATTCAACTTTCGCCGGGGGTATCTTCTCAATCCCCGGCACAATCTTCATAACTTCATATAGGAATGGAGCTAATCTCTCAGCTCTAATCTTAGCTACAACTTCTTCAAGCGTTCCAAACGTTAATGCTCCTGTAGGACATGCTTCAACACATGCAGGTACTTTACCTTCTTTAACTCTATCGACACATCCATCACATTTCAATACAACCTTTCTCTCATAATCAAATAGTGGGTGGCCGAATGGACATGCAATAACACACATTCTACATCCAATACATTTAGCCTCATCGACCAATACGAATCCTTCATCAGATTTATATAATGCTCTAGTTGGACATATAGCCATACATGGTGCATCTTCACAGTGCCTACACTGCATTGGAACTCTAACTTCATCAACTGGAACTACACCAACTCTAGGTCTTGGTTTTGGAACTTCCAAGATAGCTCCATATATATTCTTACTTACTGAATGCTCTACAGCGCATGCAATCTCGCATGATTTACATCC
>CAZHBK010000132.1:0-4071 GCA_964530465.1 uncultured Nitrososphaeria archaeon
GTATAGAAGTATATATAGTCTAATAAATGATGTTATTTAGCTAGTATCATGACATTATTTTATTCTAAGGGAGGGTGTTATTTGAATGAGTAGCAGTTTTAAGAGACCAGAGCCTGAGATTAAAATCGTTAATGTAGTCGCTACAGTTAAGGTGAATCAAGAGATTAATCTAAGAAGAATTCTCGAGAAGATTCCACAAGCAGAATATGATCCTAAGAGGTTTCCAGGACTAGTATACAGATTAACTAGTCCTAAAACAGCTATATTAATATTTGGATCTGGAAATATGGTTATAACAGGTGCTAAAGCCGAGAGTGACGTGTATCGCGCAGTTAATAAGCTGATTAATATCCTTACTTCAAAGAGGATAATAAGCGAGGTTAAACCTAGGGTTAAGATTGAGAATGTAGTTGCATCAGGGAATCTAAAGGGAATAATAGACTTGGAAAGAGCAGCTGAGGTATTAGAATTTTCAATATATGAGCCTGAAGAATTTCCAGGTCTAATTTATAGTATGAAGGAACCTAAAGTAGTCATATTATTATTTGCTAGCGGTAAGATCGTGTGCACAGGTGCACGTGGCGAGAAATACGTATATGAAGCTGTAAGGAGATTGCAAGAGGAGCTCGAGGAGAAGCAATTAATTTACTATTAATTTAAGTCTAATCGATCTTTCTTCTCTAAAATCCAACTTCTAGAAGCATCCTGATAAAGGAGTACCAGCATGCCTCTATTGTAATTAAATCTAAATACTTGGGTAATATAATCTAAAAGAGAAGCTCTCTAACCTTATTCTTAATAGATGCCACACCTAATGTTAGTATTATATTAGTGAATAGTACTACAGCTGAAGCAATTCCGATTACATACTCGCTAACTGTCGGTGGTAGTAATGGTTTTGTTACTCCATTAATTGTAATCGTTTCTTGAGCAGCCCATATAGCCATTACTGCTGCTGCAAGCCCTCTAGCGTAGAAGAAAGTTGTTACTAGAGCTGCGATACCATTCTTATGTCTAAATCCAAGTGATCTTGTCACTCCATAAGCTATAGGATATCTAATAGCTAACAGTAATAGTGATAAGATTAGTGATTTTAGTATTAAATCGATATTAGTTAGATTTAATACTAATCCTACTTCTACAAAGAAAAATATTCTAATTAGTAATGTTAATTCTGTGTGAGCTGACTCCATACTAAACAATTGATATTTAACTATATCCACCTTATCTTCACCACTGCCTCTTAAAAATCTAGGTAGGTATTGAATGTTAGCAACTACAATACCTGCGGTTAAGACTGTTATAGCACCACTACCCATTAAGAATTCAGCACCTACATAAAGTAATATTAGATATGCGAATACCATAATGTATAAATGCTGTTCTCTCTTAAACCTATAGATTAAATCAGCTAATATTAACCCTGCTATAAACCCCATTATAACACTTGTTGAGAATTTAGCAACTATACTACCTGCAATCATGCTAACTGGTATATTCTCACCTTTACCAGCTAGAATAGAGAGTATTGTCAAGCTGAATATAATTACGTATACATCAGTTAGTACAGACTCTAAGCTAACAGTGATCTGAAGAGAGTTAGGCATTGAGATTCGAGGTGCAATACTCGCTATAACAGCACCACTACCACCACCTATAATAACGCCAATTAGAATACTATATAACGGGTTATCTGGTGCAAAACCAACTATGTAATATAGAAATACATACGTTATAAAGACCGATGCTGCAAATCCAGCTAGTGAGAGAATTAATGCCTGTTTAGCAGTAAGTAATAATTCATTCAAATCGATACCCATACTACTCTCAAACATTATAGCTATTAATGCTAATGCACCAACTATAGGAGCTAAGGGGGAGAGTTGCTGAGGATCAACGATATGTAGCAATGGACCTAATAGGAATCCGAACAATATTAGGAATATAGAGTCTGGGATATTCTTTCTATTAAGTAATAGTGATCCTATAAAGCCTATGAATATTATAATCGATGCTATCAATAGACTTTCTTCAATCTGCATGTTAAAACCCTCACACCAATAATCACTAGTTACATAACTATATACATTTATGCCCTGACGATAATAATGACATACTTCTTAATGCCTCTCACATGTATTGTATAATTATTCTAATTTCAATGATTTATTAACTGGTACATTGGAGGGAGAGGTACTATGTCATTTAAAAGGAGTGAGATTGTTAAATATGCTGTAGCTTAATTCCCATATAGCTATAGATTGATAGTGTTTAAATACATATTAGTTGGTTTATTTGAATGGGGATTTGATTATGAAATTTTTAAAACTTGCTGAATACTTTCAAAGATTAGAGATTACATCATCCAGATTAGATATGGTACAGTTATTGACAAATCTCTATTACGAGGCTAAAGATCCTGAAGAAGCAGCTTTAATTTCATACTTAATATTGGGTGAGATACATCCACCATATGTTGGTTTAGAACTTGGTGTTAGTGAAAGGCTTATCATTAGAGCTATTTCTTTAGCTTCAGGATATGATGCCTCGGTAATCGACAGGAGATTAAGTGATCTAGGCGATATTGGAAGAGTGGCTGAAGATTTCATAGCTAGGAAGAGACAAGTGACATTATTTACCCAAGAATTAACTGTGAGGAGAGTATACGATACATTCGATAAGATATCTAGGATAAGTGGAGAGGGAGCTATGAGTGATAAGGTAAGATTGCTAGCTAGTTTATTTGTAGATGCAAAGCCTATAGAAGCTAGGTATATTGCTCGAATTGCAGATGGAACATTAAGACTTGGAGTAGCTGATATGACGCTACTTGAAGCGTTAGCATTAAGACTTGGATCAAGAGACTTTAAGAGTATTCTAGAAGAAGCATATAATAAAGTTCCAGATATCGGATATATTACTAAAATAGCGTTATCTGAAGGATTAAACGGAATTAAGAAGGTTGATATTAGACTTGGAATACCTGTAAGACCGATGCTAGCAGAGAGAGTAAGAAGCCCCGAAGAAGCATGGGAGAAGACTAGAGGAATGCTAGCAGCAGACTTTAAGTATGATGGAGAAAGAATGCAAATTCATAAAGATAATGGTAAAGTTTACATATTCAGTAGAAGGCTCGAAAATATAACTGATCAATTTCCAGATGTTGTTGAAGTAGTTAAGAAAAATATCAAAGCTGAAAGAGTCATTGTTGAGGGTGAAGCAGTCGCATTTAACCCTGATACTGGAGAGTTTAGACCATTCCAAGAATTGATGAGGAGAAAGAGAAAGCATGACATATATAAGATGATAGAGGAGATACCTGTAACATTAAGATTATTTGATATACTATATATCAATGGTAGAAGCTTACTTAAAACACCATTTCCAGAAAGAAGAAAGATTTTAGAAGAGATAATAGAGCCGAATGAATATATTAAGCCATCAGAGTTGATATATCCTAAGAGTATTAAAGAACTATGGTCGTTCTTCCATACAGCCATTGAAAATGGATGTGAAGGCCTAGTTATTAAGTCGACTGCCAGAGATGCAATATACCAAGCTGGAGCGAGAGGATGGCTTTGGATTAAACTTAAGAGAGATTACAGAGCAGAGTTAACGGATACATTAGACTTAGTTGTTGTAGGAGCTTTATATGGTAGGGGTAGGAAAGGCGGTCTACTCAGTAGTTTCCTAATGGCGGTATATGATCCAGATAATGATGTATTTAAGACTGTATGTAAAGTAGGTACTGGATTTAAAGATGAAGATATAGCTCAAATGAATGAAATGTTAAAACCACTACTTAGAAAGAAGAAGCCGGCTAGAGTAATAGCTAATATGGAGCCAGATTACTGGGTTGAACCGCAGATAGTTCTCGAGATTACAGCCGCTGAGATTACATTAAGTCCTATTCATACATGTGCGTATGGTGTATTCCAGGAGGGAACAGGGCTAGCACTTAGATTCCCAAGATTTACAGGAAGATATAGATTTGATAAATCACCTGAAGATGCAACAACAGAGAAGGAGGTAATTGAGATGTTTAAGAAGCAGAGAAGAATAATAGTGGAG
>CAZHBK010000133.1:0-4002 GCA_964530465.1 uncultured Nitrososphaeria archaeon
CTAAAAATACAAATATAACTTAAGCTACAGCTTCTAACAGACCTTCTAACTAGTGCTATATATTAATAGCTACTATCGTTAGGGATTAGGATATGTCTAATGGTAGTATGATTCCTAAATGCATTAAGATCGCTATTGCGATTATTGCTCCATTTATAAACATTAGTAGGTTTATTATTTGAAATGAGATCTTGCGTGTTTTATGATGGAATACTATAGACCCTAATAGTATCCCTATATACCCCTGGAATAGACTTAATATGTAGAATGTAGTCTCACTAATTCTCCACATATGATGGCGTGCTCTAGCCTTATCAACACCCATTAATATGAATGAAAGTATATTTATGAATATTAGATATAACGCAATTAACTCTACGACAGCGTTTACTGGAATTATACTGGTATTATTCATACACTCTTCATAATAAATATATATTGATTCTTCCTAGATAAAATAGAGCATTTTATTTTTAAAGTAGAACTGTAGGTAGGGCTAGATTTACCCTCTATAATTATATGTAGCTGTATATTTTGGCGTCTTTTATCCTAATTGGCTTTATACTCCATGGAATATATGTTAATACATAGATGTCTGCTCCTAGCATGTAATTCGATTTTAGCATATCCTCAGTGAAGTATTTCAGAAGTCTTCTGTATATTATATTGTTTTCTGGATGTATTAGCATGAATGGATAGTTTATTCTTCCTTTAATTATATCGGTTATCTCGAGGTTATTCCTAGTTATAAATCTCTGTAGTATGAGGAGTTTTCTACCTATTGCTTCATCACCGAATTCTAGAAATACTCTACCACCTAATTCTCCGAAATGCATTAATCCATATCTTAAGAAAGTTTTTATACCTAATTCATTATATGGTGGGTTTGTACAGAAGCCTAATACCTCACGATTTATCCTCCTTCCCTTAGTAAAATCTCTCTTGAATACTTCGATATCTTCATTTACGCTCTTTACAATATTTAAAATCCTCTCATCTAAATCCGCAACTATAGGTTTAAACCTAGGCTCTACTAATGTAATTAGAATTGATATAAAGTCGTCATCTCCTAAGAATAGGAATTTGTCATAAAATGGATAGTATTTGAATATTGTTGAGATTAAGCATATAGCCGACTCTATACTTATAGGCATTTGATCAAATTGAGGTTTGTAATCAAATTCAATACCAGCAAGCCTCTTTAAGACTTTAACTGTAGGCTCGTTTAGACTATTTAATTCAATTTTGGCTTTAATCCTATGTAGTATTTCATCTTCAGAATACCTTGGAATTAGGATATTCTTAAGATCATCACATACTTCAAACTTTCCATCCCTGAAATTGATTAAATCTTTAGATGATAGGAATGAGATATAACACCATAAATCCCAGGCTTCTTTATTTGTATCCTTAATGAAGTCGAGTGGGTTATCTGAGTAGATTATATCTCTTACAAACGTGTAGAATTCAACGAATGTATGTTTATAAAACGTATTATATATTATCCTCACATCTTCATCAGATAAATCTAATTCAGAAACGCCAAGCCAAGACCTAACATCCCTGGTAAAGCACTCAGAGTGATACTCGATAAACTCCTCGTATAGTCTCAAGAGGTTGATAACCATAAAGAGATTAAAGTCCTAAAGCATATTTAAAAACATTTTAATATTACTCTTTAATACATCAATTTATTTCTTTTGGTTATAAAAGTAATAGCTAATTAATGAATAGGACTGCTGTCATTCAGTATTGTATAAATTTCCTTATGGCTTCTACTTTATCCTCGCCTTTAATTACATAACCATTCTCTACTGCTTCAATGAAATACTGCTTCCTTCTCTTCAACGCTAATACTACATCATCAATATTATAAATTGACATCTCGACATCTACATCATCAATACTTTTCAGTTGGAAGCTGGGTTCAATCTTATAATTCGTTATTAAAATTATATCGATATCACTTAATCCTTTAGCAAACTTCCCACTAGCTATAGATCCATGTAATATTATCACTTCAGGAGAATACTTTTTATCTAGCTCATTAATCAACTTATCTAATTTATTAATTAGATTTCTCATTGAAGGGTTTCTCTCAGCAATCTTATTTAATTTGCTCTTGAACATATCTTATCACCTCATAAGCATATTTTAATGCTAGCTCTGCAGCCTGTTGAGAGTAGAAGCATACCTTACTATACTTCCTCCCTTTAAATAATATCTCGGATGCTGAATAATCATCGAGAGCTTCATCAAGCCAATCTTTAAAACTATTAAAACTCATTAATACCGCAAAATCAAGGATAACCAAGCATTAATAAACATAAGGTAAATGAGAAATTATCGTAATAATCAAGTGCTTAAAATAGATGCTAGATCGAGGTTTAGAAAAAAATAAAATAAAAAATTAAGGTAGAGGGGAAGTTTAAAATATTTTTAACTCGTGGATATCCATCCTTCTACTCTCTGAATTTTACCCTAACGATTTAATCGGCTACTTATATCTTGTTATAGCTGTTCCTGAAGTTAGATCTATTATTGCCCCGCTATAACCCCATATTAATGCTTTGAAACCAAGATATTTCGCATATCCCTCCTTTATAATGAGCATGTTATGGCAGAATATTCTTATCATATCACCACTCTTAAACTCACTTCTAACCTCACTCCATGTAACTACTCCATAACCTGCTTTATACCATCTGCTTTCAGGATTTATTAATACGAGGATCTTATGCCCACTTCTATTAACAATCATATAATTATCTTTATTATCTAGTATAGTTGCATATACTCCCATATACGTCTTGGTATGTAAATGCTTCTGAGTCATATACCTCATTAAAATGGGTCTAATTAGGATTACGCTATCTTCTTTTAACCCGAGTAATATATGATAGGTTTTATTCTTTCTATGAATTGAAGCCATTATTATTAGTGCTTCTCCCTTATTGACTAGGTCTTTAACTTCAGCCCAATTTCCTCTTCCAAATGCATTAGCAATATATATCCACTTACCCTTAGCGATTAGCTTTCCAGTGTAAGCCTCACTCTCAACATAGATATATGTATCTGTAATATTGACTATAGTTGCATTAAATACTTTAACCTTACCAATCTTACTATGTTTAGTAGTTGATTTATCAGCTTTAGTATTATTACTAGCTAATACATTTGTAGTGTATACTGATGCAATCCCAATACATAATATTATAACTATCGATAGTACTGCAAACAATTTTAACCGATCAATCCTACCTATATAACTCATATCTATACTCACCAAACCGCTAAATCTTTAAAGAGCTTAAAATATGTTTTGAATGACTTATATAGATGAATCATCTATATTATTGATAAGCTATATCTACTTAAATAATATCTACCTATCTAATTCTTCCTATATTTGGATTTTAGAAGTTGGAAATTTACTATTCTCTGAAGAAGATTCTCCCTAACGCACTTTTTAAAATCACTTATACTACTATTCTTACTAAGTATGAAGAGAAGAGCTCTATGTTGGAGAGTAGGTGTATGCCTACAATGTGATATTAATCCTCTACTATCATTGTAGATGTATAATTTACCTTCATACCAGCAGATGGGACATATATAATATAGTGAATCTTTAAATATCTTAAATCCATTATCTGAAATCTTATACCCCAAACTGATTAGACTATCTCCATGAACGATAATATTCTTAAAGAGGATATTTCTGAGTACTCTGCGATAATACCATGGATTCCTAAGTAATTCGTCTTCTTTAAGAAGAAACACATATGACCACCATAAAAAGAGACTACCAGTAGATATTTAACCCCCCTCAATCTAATTAACAACAACCACTAAGTTTCTATCTTCCTCGAAGGCTTCTAAACCTAATGATACTTTAATAACCTATTGATGTAATATTCATTAGTGTGATATCTAACTATTGCATAACAGTTATTAGTAATAGTGGTGTTGTATTATGATGGAGATTAAACCTCCTACTGA
>CAZHBK010000134.1:0-3865 GCA_964530465.1 uncultured Nitrososphaeria archaeon
TATATAGTACTATTTACATGTAGTTTTTCTTTTACTAAATTTTAAATATGTTCCACATAGCTATATATCTAAGTTGAGTAAGTAAGGATATGTAAGACCTCTATCAATTCATCGATTATCCTCTTAGTTAGCCCCCATATTATAATCTCCTCTCCATCTATATTACATGTATAGACCTCTCGACCCTCACCTCTAATAATCCTTTTATCTTTGGATAAATCTCTGATATGAATCCAGTATACTCTATCTACTTCATTAGATAATTTAGTTCTAGGTAATCTCTGTATCTTCATTAAGTATGGGCATACTATTAGATCTGGATTAGATTTAGACCTGACTGGTGAGAGTGGGTATAGTTTAAATTTTAATTCGGAGAGGTTAATACCAATCTCCTCATGGACTTCTCTAAGAGCAGTATCTAATAGATCTCTATCTAAACCAGCCTTATAATGACCTCCTGGAAATGCTATATGTCCTGCCCATCTATCGTGGAGATTATAACTTCTTCTAATAAGTAGTATATTTCCATTGACTATTACTATAGCTACTGCTGCATATCTCACGGAACCACCTGTAGAATCTAGTATTTAAATGCTAGTACACCCATTAACTTAGGTATTGGTCTAACTCTGAAACCTACCATCTTAAGTCTTTGGCTTACACTCCTCATTATATCTATATGTCTATGTTTATAACCAACTCTACCAGTATAGTGGAATAGTCTACCATTCCTCTTTAGAACTCTATATATCTCTTCATAAAATTCTAAGCTATATAACTGACCAGCTCTTGAGAATCTTGGTGGATCGTGGATAACTGCATCATAACTACCACTAGGTAGTTCTCTAATTACTTCGAAGGCATCGCCTAATATAATCTCAATTTTTTCCAGCATGTGAGACCATGGATTAAATCTAGCAATATCAAGTACGTTGATATCTAACTCTATACTAGTTACCCTAGCTCCTTTCAGCATGCTATGGATTGCAGTATATCCCAGACCGGTACATACATCTAATACATTTTCACCACGGGATATATTTAGAGTATTAACCTTTAATCTCGCATCATCCCATGGCTTAATACCCTCAACCCTATGCATTTTAATACCACTAATCTCGAGTGTTGGAGCATCGAATGGTGAGATTGGGTATAATTTGTAGAAATATCTATCTTTAAAATATGCTAGCCTGATAATCCTACCATTGTTTAATAATGCATAGATGTAGCCTGGCTTAATAGTATCTTTCAATTCACTAACATCATATTTATAATCATCTATATAGATATATCCCTTCTCCTTAAGATACTTATGTTTAGATAGTCCTAAATCAAAACTCCACTCATATACTCCATCATTAAGTTTAATAGCATTATCTATAAACTCTCTCGTTATTAAAGGTACTTTTATAAGTTTGAATTGATATAACTGCGTCATATAATCAGTATGCACTCTTTTAATTCCTCATTATTAAAATCTATTTTATTGAGTTATGAGAATTTATAATACTCTATCCGGGGTTAAAGAAGAGTTAAGACCTAGTGAGGGTAATCTGATTAAGATGTATATATGTGGTCCTACAGTATACGATCACTCACATATCGGTCATGGTAGAGTTTATGTAGTATATGATATTCTAGAGAGGTATTTGAGGTATAGAGGCTATGATGTATTTAAAGTAATTAACATTACTGACATCGATGATAAAATAATTAAGAGAGCGAATGAATTAGGGATAAGTGTTAGAGAGTTGGCAGAGATATATATTAAGTCGTTTATCGAAGATTTAATAAGTCTTAAAATCCTATTACCAGAGGTGATGCCTAGAGCTACACACCATATAAGTGATATGATTAAATTAATCCAGAAATTAATTGATAAAGGATATGCTTATGTTGTTGATGGAGATGTTTATTTTGATGTATCTAAATTCGAAAAATATGGTGAATTATCAAAACAGAAGATAGAAGATCTAATTAAAGGTTATAGAATTGAGGTTGGTGAGAAGAAGAGGAATCCGGCTGATTTTGCACTATGGAAGGCTAGAAAACCTGGAGAACCATACTGGAAATCTCCATGGGGTGCTGGCAGACCTGGATGGCATATTGAGTGTAGTGTCATGAGTATGAAGTACTTAGGTGAGACTATAGATATTCATGGTGGTGGTGCTGATTTAATATTTCCACATCATGAGAATGAGAAAGCGCAATCTGAGGCTGCTACTGGTAAGAGATTTGTAAAAATATGGATGCATGTTGGGTTGGTTACGGTAGGAAATATAGAGATGTCTAAATCTAAAGGAAATATAATAACTATTAAAGAGGTAGTTTCAAAATATGGTTATGATTCATTAAGGATGCTATATATAACTACTCATTATAGATCACCACTTGAATTTACATGGCAGAAACTTGAGGAGGCATCCAGCATTGTGAGAAGAATTAGGAATACCGTTAATAGATTAAGAGAGTATATGAATAAAGTAGCTGCCGATGAATTAAATACTGATGATAAATATCTTAATGCAATTAAGAAGTTTAGAAATAGGTTTATTAACGCATTAGATGATGATTTAAACACACCAGAGGCATTATCTATATTCATGGAATTTCTACACTGGATCAATAAGATATCTGAACGTAGTATATCTAGGAAGGTATTAAAGGAGGCATTAAATTTTGTAGATGAAGTATTATACATATTTGGTATTGAAGAAGAGGCGAAGACTATAGAGTATGATAAGCATATAGATCTAATTAATCTTATCGTAGATGTTAGGAAGGAGTTGAGAAAGAGGAAGATATATGATCTAGCGGATTACATAAGAAGTAAATTAAGGGAGATGGGCATAGAGTTGGAAGATATTGGTACTGAAACTATAGTTCGAATGTAGTTAAAATACCTCATATTCATCGTCTACTAATGTGTATGATTCATCAATCAGTTTAAAGACTAACTTCCTGAAATTACTATCGATGCTACATAGGAATGATAGTAGTTTAATCCCTGAATCTGACTCAAGTAACTCATATATTATACTTTTCAAATCATCATATGTCATAACCATAAGTGAAAGTATTACAGAGGATATTTAAACCCCCACCAAAAGTATTTCATGAATAGAATTATCTATATTACCTCAGTAAGCCCTTTAACTATTAACGGTAATATAACCGTAATCTCACCCCATATGGTAACCTCATGACCCTCTGGTCTAACTTTACCCCATGTAATTGCCTCAGTTAGTCTAGCACCAGTTAGACTACCATCATATTCAATCCCGCTAGTTATTTGAATAGCTATATCTAATCCTCCTCTAAATTGATTCCACCAGAGTAAGTGATGTTTTGAGATACCCCCTCCTAATATTAATGCAAATGTCTTCTTAGAATCATATACTATATCGCAGAGTAGTTTTTCATCTTTAAATAGATCCAGCTTGAAATCTCTATGGAATTGCTGGAACATCCATATTTGAGATCCGACAGCTCCATCATAAGGTCCTGGTATTATAACCGGTATCTTATTTTTATATGCCCAATATAAAATCGAATTTTCATTATTTATATACTCGCCTAAGAGCCATGATAGTTCATGGGTAGATATCTCTCTATAGCCTTTATTATATATTAGGTTTAAGAACTCCTTCATTTTCTCTTCAATAATTAACCCATAATTCTCATATGGAATGATTATATTTCCAAGTCTATGCTTCTTCTCCGCCTTCAGCATTCTATCATCCATATGGAAGTCTCCATGATAGTAATTCTTATATGATCTAGCTAAATCGTGATCTAATGTTCCAGATGTAGTAATGACTACATCTACCCATTTCTTCCTAAATAATGTTCTTATAACACCTCT
>CAZHBK010000135.1:0-3857 GCA_964530465.1 uncultured Nitrososphaeria archaeon
TTGCTTTCATATATCTACTTACCATACAGTGAAATGAAAAATTTGTTAACTATGATGAATATCTTAGCTGAAACTGGATATATCAAAAGATATAAGTATTATATGCAGTTCCTACATGAGAAAGCATATAGGCAGTCCATTCCCTATAAACTATTTGATGCCAAAGATAGAAAATGGATATATAAGCACGATCTATATATGCAGATGCTTCATGAGGACTATATGAGAATAAAGCGTTTAATTCAAGATTCAAAATCTAGATTTAATTAAAGCAATGTACTTATTTCTCTCATATAATTAAACGTGAGAAGTTATTAGTAGTATACCCCATCTCCTCCATTCCTTAAGCTTGATTTTATTCCTTAATACTTAATCTCCATGCTATATTTAGTCTAAGTAATTATACTTTGCATTTTAATTAGTTCTATCTAAAGCAATAAGTAATTAGTCCAGAAAGAATAAAAAGAATAGAGGGAGACAAGTACGAAGAAACCACAAACAGATTACTTAATTCTTAATACTTTTGCTAGTACTATTGCTATTAGTATTAGTGTTATTATTCCTATTGCTGAGTCTAGTGTTATTGATAGGTTTAGGCTGTTGTATATGTTTGTTAGGTCTGTCATTATCTTCTTTGTTGAATCGCTTATTCTGCTTGTTATTGTATCTACTGATTTGCTTAGCTGGCTTGTTAACGTCTTTACTGCATCGCCTAGCTTTCCTGATAGTTCTTCAGTAGATTTGCTTATCTCTGATTCTATTCTCTTGAATGCTGTTACTACTCTGACTGATTTAACTACTTCTCCATGTGCTGCTACATAAGCTATTTTAACTGGTACTTTAGATGGTGCTTCAGATGATGATTTCTTTAATGGTATTGTCATTCCACCATATGATGCAGTTATGTATATTGTATATGTTCCTTCCTTGGATGGTGCTTTAAATGTTATCAAGTATTCACCTGGTTTAATAATCGTGTATTTTAATTCTGTAACTCCCGATGGTGTTATTAGATATGCTTTAATTGATGTATTAACTAGCTTTCCATCTAATAATGTTAATACTCTAACTACTACATCTTCTCCAGGCTCGTATAATGAGCCTATTGATGCAACTACATTAATTGATTTTACTTCAAATACAGGTATTGATGCTTTAATATATTTTATTATATCTTCAGTTTCAGGCGTTACATATACTGGTATTAACCTAATATCGTATAATCCACCCTTCAAGTTGGGTAGTGAGAACTCCCAATAGATATATCCTGCATCATCTGGAGTTACCGATGCTATAAATCTACCAGCTACATATAGATACATACTCCTATATATTCCATAGTATGCTGGTGATATTAGATCCAGTCCCATACCTTCAAGCTTTATAATAGTTCCTGGTTCTGCAAATGCAGGCTTGAATTTAATACCTGCAGCAGTTAGATAGAATCTATATTCTATATTTCCAGCAGATACCTTCATGAGTATTAGTCCTGATGCATTCCTATCGAATGAAGCGTTATATATAGCCTTACCTTTAACAGCCTTAACACTAGTCTTACATACTGTAAAGTAATATCTTAATGCACCCCATCCAGGATAGTAGAATACTCTAACTAGAGTGATGTTGTAGATGTCTGAGGTACCAGTTATACTAGTTACTCCGGGATGTATAATACTATAGAATGAGATATTTCCTACAAATTCCCTAGAGAAGACTTTAGCATCTAGTAGTGCATCGTACTTTAATGGCTCAACACTTGAAACATTAGCTGTTGAATATGGCTCTTTAAATACGGGTAGTTCTAATGCTGCATCACCTAGTAATACAGTTTCGAATATTGTTGTAAATGCTATATCTACATACTCAAACCCTTTCTTAAATAATGGACTTGTTGTAGCAAAGTACTTTGTTAAACCTAATGCATATACTAATCCTAATCCAACTCTATCAGTCTTACCCATGAATGAATTATATGCATTTATGAATTGTGCATGTATCCATGATGCACCTCTAAATACTACGTTAATACTACCCTTTATGAATGTTGGAGCGGTTGGTATTAGCTCCCATGCTACTCTAGCAGAACCGATATATGCTATTCCAGCACCTCTAGACAACAGAATTGCCTCTCCAAAGCTGGGTGGTGTAAACCACATTGTCTTTACCAATGCATCATCCCACGAAGCATCCATACATGCAACACTAGCCACTATAGGTACTCTAGCATTTGGTAGTAAGCTTAATATGAATGATGTATTAGCTAGAGTTTCAAATTCAAATCCAGTTTTAGTAACTTTATAATCTCCGATAGCATTACCCATTCCATGTGATAGTATAAACCACCATATAGCCTTACCATGTGCGAATAGATCTTGTACAGTCTTATTATCATAGTTTTCATTAGTTCTAGTCATATGTATAGTCTTAAACATTGATGTATATCCACTCCTAGTAATACTTGATATTGCAGTCTCACCAAACATAAACATGAATCCAAATGGATAACCACCAGTCATAACAAGCTTTCTAGTCCAATCCGGCTTCTCCAATGTCTCCATATGCCATTTAATAATCTTACTAATTATACTTGATACTATTACTGGATTGCTGAATGGAATCCTACCAACACCATAATTAGGTATTAAATCGTAGTCTGGACTTGCATAGAAGAAGTCTGTAGGTATCCATCCATTCCATGGACCCATATATCTATATAGTAGTATTGCTTGATAGTAGAAGCTCGGTGGTACTGTACGTGCATCTCCAATAATAGTAATATACTTGAGGTTTGGATGTGCTTTAGTATCTCTTAAATACGATACAATCTTTAATGCTAATGTCCAATTATATGATCTTACTAATGTTGCATATACATAATCGTGCTGATATAGCTTAGCAGATGCAGCTTTAGGTATTATAACTCCTCCCATAGTAATTGGATTGTAGAATCCGGGATATGCTGTTATATTTTCAGCAGGCTTATAGTTCTTATATATCCAGTCGGTTGTAACTATCTCAGCTTTAATACCAAGCTTATCACTATAGAAATCTGCTAATGTCTTTGTGAGATTTGCTAGCTCGCTAGATGTTATAATGATTAACTCTGGAGATTGAGAACTAGCCTCATATCTTTTAATACTACCATATAATACTTTAAATCTCACGTAGTCAAATAGGATGATCTTATTTGATACCGGATTATATTGTATTGGATATAGCCAGACTACAACTACAGTCTCACCATTACCATATCCAATATAATAGCTGAGTAATTTACCAGGGTAGTATTCAGATTTACCATAGATCTTTGCATCCTCCTCAAATACTAGTTTAAACTCCTTCTCAGGCATATATGGAAGTGGTTTTGCTACTGGTGCAATCTTCCTACCTAAATCCAGTACTTTATATGAGTAAGCATCTACAATTACAGATATACCTGCTTTATCAGCATATCCAGGAATTCTAACTATATATGCCTTAAATGGTATTGCTGGAGCTCCAGGGATAGGTATATAGCTTGTTAATCCATTAAATGATATAGTTACGTACTTCTCAGCTAATTTAGAGATTTTAAATCCACTTAAGTGGAATTCATATATTCCTGCAGTATTAACTGATGATATACTTGGTTTAGTAGGTATCTCTATACTACTGATCTGACTACCTTCTAATGCATATGCATAACTACTCAATGGTGTTTGAAATACTGCAAACGTTAATATTAGAATCAATACTGTCATAAATATGATCTTTGAGTATTTATCCATGTATTAGTGCACCTCCAACTCTCAAGAAGTAATTCTCCTTAATTCAAAATTAATTAAATCTTTAAATTTATAGCTAGATATATATGATAT
>CAZHBK010000136.1:0-3853 GCA_964530465.1 uncultured Nitrososphaeria archaeon
TGATAAGATTAGAGCAGAGACAACAAAGACTCGAAGAAAGACAGCAGAGACTAGAGGAGAGAATGATAAAACTGGAGGAGAGACAGCAAAAACTTGAAGAGAGGATTGCTGGAGTTGAGAGGGAGTTATGCGAGAATAGGAGGTTATTACTCGTTATTGCTCATAGATATGGTATATTGACTGAAGCCGGATTTAGAGAGTCTATGAAGTATGTAGTTGAGGAAGTGTTGGGTGTTGGAGAGGTTAGGAGGTGGGTTTATAAAGATGAAGAAGGGTCTGTTTATGGTTATGCATCTATTGTTGAGGTAGATGTATTAATTAGAGATAGGGAGCATATATTGCTTGAGATTAAATCTAAAGTTTCTAAAGGAGATGTATCAGAGTTATATAGGAAGGGATTACTATATGAGAAGGTTAATGGTATTAAGCCTAGATTAGCTGTTGTAGGTGGATTAATAGATAGAGATGCGTATGAAGCTGCTAAAGAGCTAAATGTAGAGGTAAAGCCTATAATAAAGGAGGAGTATTATTTGGAGTAGATCTATCTATCCTGGAATTAACTCCTTAATCATATCTCTAACCTCATAATATAATGGTAATGCTATTAAACCAAGTATGCTATGTGGCGCTATACCCCATGGATCACTCTCTAACGTCCAACCCGATATCTCACCACCTAATATAGCCGGATAGTAGGCATCTAATACATCTGCCAGTAAGACTATGATATTTAAAGCTAGCATCATTAGTGAGAGCATCCATCCAATGAATAGGAAACCCTTATATCTATAATCACCTCTGCAGTATAGATATAGTGATTTCATAAATACAAATCCTATAACTATCAAGCATATGCCTGAGAATGGTTCTGGAAATATATTAGGTATATAAGTATTACCTACTCTAATACCTAGCTGGATAGTAATCGCGTTCTCTCTAATCCACCATGATATAACTCCATTGTAAAACTGTAATATACCATATATTAGATACAGTATCGATAATACTGATAGAAATGCTTTTAGATATTTCATATAAATCACCCAAATACTAAATGACCTACTGATACTACTATGAAGTTTAGAATATATGCTATAGCAATTCCATACAATACTGTGAATAAAGTCCACTTCCACGAGCCACTTTCATGTCTTACTGCTGCTAATGTAGCAATACATGGAATGTATAATTGGATGAATATCATATATCCTAGTACATCAATTGGAGTATATAGTTTAGACATTTTAACCGCGATCTCAGACTCGCTAACACCATATAGCATTGCATTAGCACCTAATACAATCTCTTTAGCTACAAATCCAAATATGGCTGCTACGATTAGCCTCCAATCCCAGTTTAATGGTTTAAATAATGGCTGTAGACTTCTACCAATTAATGCTACTAGTGAATTCTCTGGATTAGATGTAAATGATAGTGTTGATACATCTGTAATAGCTAATATCCCGATAACTAATAACCCAATTAGGATTATCGTTCCAGCCTTCCTAAAGAATAATGATGCTCTATCCCACATTCTAACAACAGCTACTCTAAATGATGGTTTTTGATATGCTGGGAATTCAATTATAAATGGGGCTTCAACACCTCTAAAGATAGTCTTCTTAAGTATAATCGCTGTTACGAATACTAGTAGGTATCCTAATAGATATAATGATAGTATTACATCTCCTGCATACTCTCTAAAGAAGGCATATGCTATAGCTGAAAAGAATACGAGTCTAGCACTACACATAATGAATGGATTTGTAATTATAGCTATCAATCTATCTCTCTCATCTGGAATCACTCTAGCCGAATATACTGCTGGAACATTACATCCAATACCTATAATCATAGGTATTATAGCTCTACCAGACAACCCGAGTTTTCTAAGAGGTCTATCCATTACAAATGCAGCTCTAGCCATATAACCACTATCTTCAAATAATGCTAGTACGAAGAATAACGCCATTATTAATGGTACAAAGCTTAAGACAGCGCCGAGACCCTGTATAATTCCGTAATCGCCAAAAAATAAGTAGTCTATATATGGGTATCCTGTCAACCCAGCTAATATACCAGCTATATAAGCGAATAAATCACCAAGGAAATCACTGAATGGTGCTGAGATTGTAAATGCGAATTGAAACATCCACCATAGGATTACGAATAATATTGGTATTCCAAGATATCTATCTAATACTGCTTGATCGATTAAATCGGATGCTGTAATCTTCCTAACAGCCTTAACAGTCTTAGATATAATCCTTCTAATAACCTCATATCTAGCATTAGCAATAGCAACTTCAGCATCTCCAAACCTCTCTTCCATTCTCTTTCTAATCTCACCCGCTTTCTCAAGTATGTATTTTGAATCTTCAAATCCAGATATCTTCTTAATTACATCTTCATCATTCTCAAGTAGTTTTATAGCTAGCCATCTAGGATTGAATACTCTCGCTAATTCAGTATTCTCTATATACTTACTAAGCTCTCTAATATAATCCTCGACCCCAGGATATTCAATGTACTCTGGTCTGACTCTAGATTCAGCCATATTTACAATCTCACGAACTAATCTATCTAATCCATATCCTTTAGGAGCTATAGTAGGTACTACAGGTACCTTCAACTCCTTTGATAATTCATCAACATTAATTTCAATCTTCTCCTTTCTAGCTAAATCCATCTTATTCAATGCTATAACAATGTTAACACCTAATTCAATTAACTGAAGCGTTAAGTATAGATTTCTCTCCAGATTAGATGCATCTACAATATCAACTACTACATCAGGTTTCTCATAAATTATATAATCTCTAGCTATAACTTCCTCAACTGAGAATGCAGTTAGACTATAAGTACCAGGTAAGTCTACTATATAGAGCTCTCTTCCATCTACTCTATGAAATCCCTCCTTTTTATCGATAGTCTTACCCGGCCAATTACCAATATGCTGTCTAGCACCAGTTAGTTTATTAAATATAACTGACTTACCAACATTAGGATTACCAGCTAGAGCAACTTTAATAAATTTAAGCTTCATACCGTATCATTTCCAACTAGATATTTTAGAATTATGGATTACTAGGAGTAATATAATCTGGTCTTACAAATATCTTCATCCCAATACCCCTACCTAATGCAATCCGACTACCTCTAACTTCAATAAGTAGGGGACCTGGCCCACTCGACTTTAAAATGCGTATTCTAGTACCTGGTGTTAACCCCATCTCATACAGCCTCCTAACAAAACCCCTACCTCCCTTAATATCTACAATTACAGCTGTTGAATAATCTGGTAGATATATTAGTGGAATAATCATATCATTCAACCTCAACAATGACATACTCAGCCTCCTCCCTCCTAAGAGATAAGGGATAACCCGATACTTCAAATTCAATCGGATCTCCTAACGGAGCTCTTCTAACAACTTTAACCCTAGTGTTCCTAACCAACCCCATATCTAAAAGCCTCCTTAATAAATTAGCAGGCCCCCTTAAGATATCTACGATGATACCCTCCTCGCCAACATCGAGCTCACTGAGCTTCTTTCTCATAATTCTAGCACCAATATATTTTTATTAGGCTAACCTAATAAAATTAGGTTAGCCTAACATTCTTATCTCTATATAGTATATACAGTATAAGCTATTTATTTTTATTAATGTGCATATGCACAATAATAAGAGGTTACTAAGAGATATCTCTAATAGGGCTATTATAGTACTTTTTCTTATTGTAATTATTAACTATCTTAGCTACCTTATATCGTATTCACGTAGTGAATATATACTTTTTAATTGAATACTCATATTGGATTTATTGCATTTTTTACATATAGTATATAAG
>CAZHBK010000137.1:0-3790 GCA_964530465.1 uncultured Nitrososphaeria archaeon
AAGAGCATTTATAGTAAAGAAATGGAGAAGAGTGTAGAAGAGTTAGAGAAAGAAACTAATCTCAATAAAGTTGATATTATTAAGAAGATATACGTTTTAATTAAAAAGGGATTTTTAGATATTGAGGATTATAAGCCTGCAAGGAACATTGTATCATACTTATTTAATTTGGACTCAATATGGTTTTACGCAGTTACAATTTTAGTAATAGCAACTATAATGCTAGTTTATTATGCTGTAAAACCCCCACTAATATATGTTAGATATGTTTTAGGCTCACTGTATGTACTATATCTCCCAGGTTATTCACTGATAGAGGCATTATATCCTAGAGGTGATGAATTAGAGCCTTTGGAGAGGCTAGCATTATCGATAGGTTTAAGCCTTGCATTAGTTCCACTAGTAGGACTTCTATTAAATTATACACCATGGGGTATTAGACTAGTCCCCGTAACAATATCATTGGCAATTTTAACAGAAGGACTATCTGTAATTGCTTTAATCAGGAAGTATAGGTACTATCTACTTAGATATAGTTAAATAATTAAGTTTAAATATAGTTACTTCATCATTTGAATACACTCTTCTGAATAGCTTATTTCCATTATAGAGATCTACATAATATATGTTATTCTCATTCGCTTTATTCCAAACAACGATGTAAATTGTAGAATACCGCTCAGGTATTTTCAACCTATTAAGATTTGAAATAAGCTCGCTCGGTTTATAGCAGAAGTCACCAACATAATGTATATCTCTTGAGGTTGTAAAGAAGCATATATACATGAACTCCCATCTAGCAATACTAATTATAGCTGCATCTTTGCAATTTGCCCCGATCCATTCCATTGCATTTAGTATATCTAACTGCATTCTAACTTTACTTCTGATGTTAGACATATCAAGTAGAATATACGTGGAATTACTTGATAATATCAAGATAACTATTACTATAGCCACCAACTCTATCTTTAAAGCTCTTCTAAGCTTACTATATCTTGTAATTCTATTAAGGATATCTTCTATACGTGTGTTCAGTTTGTATAGATATGCCGATGCTAGAACTAACGGATATAGTGACATTAATGAAAATCTCCAAACCTCATGATAAAATAACGTAAAGATCCATATAGTGATAAACCATAATATAGCTAAATCAATTAGTCTAATATTTTTTACCGCTACCAAATTAGTGGTAAAATAATAGAAGATTAGGGGTATGATCACTAATGTCATAGGGGATATTAAAAATAGATAACCTAAGAAGGGACTGTACTTAAAGATATAATTTGATGTTACATCACTCCTTCTAATAATTATTACCCTCATACCTTTGAAAGCCTTAAACTTAAAAACATACTCATTTAAGAAATTTAATATCAGTTCGATATCGCCAGGCGCTAAAACAACCATTAAAATAATTGGTAGTAACGTAATAAGTAGAAAAATGGATGTTTTCACTCTTTTATTAATAACCATATCTACTATAGAGTATATCATAAGTGAAGCGAGAAATAAGAGTGTAGTTTCATGAATTGAAAGCATAGCAGCTGATATTAGAAAAGCTAGCAAACCTACGTAAATATTACTTAATAAATCATTAGCCGTCTCAAATCTTCTAGTTAAAATAATTATGTATAGTGAAAGAACGATACCTATAAAGTTTGCATATAAGCCAGTAGATATAACTACATGATACCAAAATAAATTTAGAATTAAGTTCATTACTAGTGCGACTGATATTGATCCGCTACTAATATTAAATCTACATAAAGTTCTGTAAGTTAATATTACTGAAAATATACAAAGTGTTAAAATATATATTCGAGTTATCAGGTATGCGTTTAAAATGTACGTTGATAATGTGGATATACATGATAAAAGCATGTATGCTCCAGGATGCATACATTTCAAATCACTTAATCTAGCATGACCCTCAATGAACTTCTTACTCATATATGCATAATAATAAAAATCACCGCTTGGATTACCTGGAAAGACTGGATACTCTATATATGTAACTAACATTATAAGGATGTTAAGGATGAGAATCAGATATATTATAGAGTTACCTTTACAACATACATCTGAATCTAAGGTCTTTAGTTTAATAAAATGAATTCTAATATAAATGATTAATGTAGTTAGAGAAAGCGATATTAGTAAGGATCGAATAGTAATTAATCTGGTAGTATAGAACTCTAAAAAAGAAACTAATACAGTTATAGCTATATTTAAACATATGAAATCCACGAAATAATCTAAAAGTTTGTCAAATTTGCAATAGTTAGAAGACATCCTACACTCCTCTTAATTCTTTAGATTAACTGCTACTTGAACTTGATGATGTCTCAGAGAGAATTCTTAGAGCATATATTTGAAGTGCGATTAACAATAATAATAACCCTGAGATAATTAGTATCGCTGTAATTATAGCTGTTCCAATAGCTAACTGTCTTACATCAATATATCTCTTAATAACCCATAATCCAGATATTAAACCAGCTAGTAATATAACAAATCCGGGTAAGCCTAAATATGTTATCGGCCTCTTAATTATCTTCAGATGTATGATTTTAGATAGTATCGAATATCCGTGACTCACCGGGTTATATGTTGAAGTTTTCAATCCTTTATATCTAAATGGAACATATACTGCCGATATTTTTAGATTATGCTTTAAAGCTTTATCGATTATCTCGATACTAGCATCCATACCATCCGACGTAGGAATTAAATACTCTAATATATCGGCTCTATATGCTCTAAATCCGCTTTGACTATCTATTACATTTTTATCTAATAAATTCGTTAAGAGTTTTATAGCAAACCTTCTATAGGCAGGTGTTTCATCATCTCTTGTCCGACACGCAATTACAACGTCGGCTTCTCCATCTAGTATCGGTTTTATTAGTTTAGGGATATAGCTAGGGTCATGTTGATAGTCTGCATCTAATGTAATTACGATATCAGGTTTATACTCTAAGGCTTTCTTAAATAAAGTTCTTAACGCTGCCCCATAACCTAAATTACATTCATGTCTTACTACTATAGCACCTAACTTCTCAGCTATTATACCTGTGTAATCAGTAGACCCATCATCACATACAATGATTAAATTAGAATATCTAGATGTGTCAATAATAACTTTAGCTATTGTACTCTCTTCATTATATGCAGGAATGCAAACTACTAATTTTAAATTATGTAAGATTTCAGACATATTTTACACATAATAATTATAATCGATTTAACGATATAAAGCACTTACTTCAGCTTGAAGCATATATACATTTACTGTTGATATTTAGCTACAATGCTTAAAGCTTAATATGATAAATTGTTGAGTTGAGGATATGCCTTCTGAAGATGATTCATCAAACTCACGAATTCATGAAGTTAAAATATCGAGTGATAGAAGACAGTTAGTTATTAAATTAGTACTTTTATGCAACTTAAAACCTCATGAAGATCATATTAGAAGACCTATATTTGAGTTTAAGGAGTAAGATGTAGCTTGAGTAAATTAGTAAAGGATCCGATAATATCCGATTACAAAAGAGGTTTAGTTATTGATGGAACACATAGAATACTAGCGCTTAAGGATTTGAATATAGATTATATTCCTACAATAGATATTGATTATCTTGATTCTTCACTTAAGGTATATAGATGGTTTAGAATTTATCATAGGAATGCATATGAAATAATACTTAAGAAGTATATCAAACAATTAACTAAAATTATATACGATGCATTAAATGAATATAGCCTTTATATCATCTATAAT
>CAZHBK010000138.1:0-3767 GCA_964530465.1 uncultured Nitrososphaeria archaeon
GCTATAGATTTAGTAATTAATGTTCCATTAGTAGCAATACTAATATACATTCCAATTTCAGCAGCTTTCTTAGCAATAGGCCAGAAATCCTTATTAACCAATGGCTCACCTCCAGAGAATGAGAGAGCTGCAACACCAGCTTCATCAAGTTGATTCACAACCTCATACCTCTCCTCAAGCGTTAATTCGTCTGGCGCTGGTTTTAATGATGCAGATGCATAGCAATGCTTACATCGAAGATTACACTGCTGTGTGAAATCCCATACAATCATAAATGGAGCGTAAAGTTTTTGAGGTCTTGTAATCCCATATTTGGCTATTCCAAGAAGTATATTTGCAATACCCCTTCTCATATATGGATCTTTAAGTGCGTCTATAATCTCATCCTCACTAATGCTAAAGTATTGAGCAGCTTTATTCAATAACTTAGTTATTAGACCACTCCAGAATTCATCCATTTTACTCTTAGGTTCATCAACACCCGCATATACACCTAGAAGTCTTATGATTCTCTTAGGACTACCCATCCTCCTAATTATAAATCTAGCTACAGGATTACCCAATACCCTCCTTATCGAATGTATTAATCCAGATACGTCTATCTCACCACTCTTCGACATAATTACCACTTCAAGAATGCAGTAATAAAATACCGATGTTGTATATTAAGCTGTATATTAAAATGATATACATTCTCTATCATAAATATACGTGTGAGGTAGTGTATTAGAATGTAGATTATTCCCCTCTGACTTTCTCAAGCTTAATCCTCCAATCATTAGGTAGGAATAAATTTAGCTTATATCCGCATTTAGGACATCTACCATCATCTGTAACATCTATCTTCTTGATGAAGAAGCCCTCTCTATCTATAACTCTATATCCACATCCAGGACAATACGTGTCTTCTAAGGGATGCCCCCACACATTACCTATATAAACGTATTCTATACCAGTCTTCTTAACTTCTTCAGCGGTTTTCTCAAGTAGTTTTACAGGTGTTGGAGGTACATTCAGCATCCTATAGTTGGGGTAGAATCTTAGGAAATGCATGGGTATTTCAGGACCTAGATTATCAATAACCCATTTAGCCAGCTTCTTAGCATCTTCAATCGACGAACCACAGTCTACTGGAACTACTAGATCCGTAATCTCGATAAAGATACCCATCTTCTTCATCTCAATTAATGCATCAAATATCGGTGATGAATCTGGAACATAAATGTACTTCCTATAGAAGTCTTTATTACCATGCCCTTTAAAATCAACTGTTACTGCATCTAGATCTCTCCCAATCTCTTTAAGTGCATCAACAGTCATATACCCATTAGTGACCCAAGTATTAAATAATCCTCTTTCATGAGCTAGCTTCATAACGTCTATAGCATATTCTGCAAATACGGTAGGTTCATTATATGTATATGATATTCCATCAGCCCCATACATTATAGCTGCTTCAACAACCCTCTCTGGGGGTGTATATGGTTGTGATACGTCTTTCCTCTGACTAATATCCCAATTCTGGCAGTATTGACATGCGAAATTACAGCCTACGGTAGCTATTGATAATACTGAAGTACCTGGCATGAAATGCGTTAACGGTTTCTTCTCTATAGGATCTACATTCATAGCTACAAGTCTACCATAATTTAAAGCATATAATTTCCCCTTAATATTCTGCCTAACACCACAAAATCCAATTTGACCCTCTGGAATCCTACAATGTCTAGCACATAGATAACAGTGTATCCTCTTACCCTCTAACCTCCAGAATTTAGCTTCAACAAGTCTATCTAAACCCGTATACATCTAATCCCCATTCAAGTAAAAATACAAAAGTAAAATTTCTACTTTTCCAAGAGATTGAGAAGCTTCTTTAAATCATTCTGCTTAGGTAGATGTCTTGCTCTAAAACCAGTAGTCTTATAATATGACACGATATTACTCAAATGTACCGACTGTATTAAACTGAGTTTATTTAGATATCCATAGATGAACCAACTGTAACATTAACAACCGGGTTTTGGAAAATTCTCAATGTAAAATATTAAGTCTATTAGTGCATCCCCATAGATAGCACTGATTTATTCATTACAATATTAGGTAGTTTATGAGAAGATTAATTATTAAAAGTATAATTAGTGATATTAGCCCCATCGTGATTAGTGGAATTCCGGGGGTAACGATATATTTATTATCATCAATCTTAGATAATATAATTTCCTTATTGTTGTCTGGATTACTAGTCTTATAGCTATATAGCATTTTAATAAAATCTATTAGATTTACCTTAAGTGAATCTTTTAAAAGCCTTCGATTCTTAATAATACATTTGCTTACACTATATACGATACCTAATATACATGTTAGTATGATGAAGATTAAAACACCTGGAATCCAAGATATTCCAGCTACTGGGATATGTAGATATGTTGAGAATGGAGATATTAAAGCATACATTATATAATCTGCAGAACCTATCAGACCTCCAACCTTCCTAATTATTACTAATGGGATTATAATTATTGGAAGTAATATTAAACCCTCGAGAATGTCTGAGAGATTTATAAAACCCATATACGAGCTGTAGATTAGATATGCATATGGTAACAGTAAGAAAAACCACATTCTATCATCGACAAGTCTATCATCATAATCATCTAGTGCAGCTGGAGCCAAGCCTATTGATAATAGTACTAACATTATAATTAGTGTGTAGCTTTCAGGCATAACCGTCCACATTTAAAAATGAAAATATAATATTTAAGACTACTACTATCTGGCTAGCTATTCTATAAATAATCGGTTAAATAGATGTATAATAGTATTGATTTCACTAATTTAATGTTAATATCTTATAGCATACTTTTTAAATCTTCAGTAATAGTCTTACTTAGCATCTCAACCTTATCAAATATTTCAACTAAGATATCTTTAACGATAATCTTATTATCTTCAACATCAAAATCCAACACGTTATTTTTAACAGCCTCCTTAGGAACTTTATATTTATCGTCATTAACCTCATAGATCTTCTTTCATTAATAGCTTTAGAACTACACTTACCCTGCTTATAATAATCACTTAGAACACCATTAATAGCCTTCCTAAGCTTAATAGCATAACCACTAACTCTAACAGGGCCGGTTTTAACCTGGAATGCAGCTTTAGATTCAGACATATCCATCACCACATAATATATATCCTACATAATATATAGTTTCGAAGTATGATTTAATATATTTTTACAATCTTCTTATTAACTTAGTAAGAATGCAATACATATCTTGATGTAAGCATAGGATATATTAAGTATGTGATTATTATGCTTATGATATGAAAATATTTAATATTATCCTAAGTCGAATTTCATACTAGCTTTTTTAATCTTCTCCATAACCTCCTTGGGAAGTACTATATCTTCCTTCCTCATTTGAGTTGGCGCGGTAATTATCATTCCTTTACCTGGTAGAATATGTACTTCATGTAAGTATAAACTATGATTTGTCTGCCTCATCTTCTCAATTAAAATATATCTTTTCAGAACACCTCTAATTACAGCTCTTCTAAACCTTAGTATTCCATCAGCAACATGTTCTACACCAAAACCGAATGCCTCCTGTGTAGTAATCGCATACTGACTCGTTACCATTATTGTGAAATCCCACTTACTTAATATCCTCTTAAGATTATATGAGTATGATCTAGCCATAGCTGGTTTATTCAGCCAGAAGGCAGATAAACTATCTATGACAAGTCTAGTCCTA
>CAZHBK010000139.1:0-3761 GCA_964530465.1 uncultured Nitrososphaeria archaeon
CTCAAGACTATTAAACGTTACTCTATCTCCTTCAGCAGGATTAGTATAGAATGAAACTCTAGGATCTAATATCGATGATGCTATAAGTAATGTAAGTAATGCTATTAATATCAGTTTTCTAGTATGGGAATTAGATTTAGTTATTAGATATGAGGATGTCATAGCTATTAAGATTATGAGGAATATTGATGCAGGTGAGAGAATATATCTTTCAGCTTTCCAGAATAAGTGAAGATATAATGATAGAGATCCAAATACACATAATACTACACCATAGAGTCCGACCGCCTTCAAGTATAACCCCATACTAGATCGAGTCTTTCTAATCGCTATAAGGAGTATAATTGGTATAATGATTATTAGAATAGACCAGATCCATCTAGGCAGATAGTATATCATTGGAAAACTATTTGGATATACGTTGAGAATTGGTTTTAACAATATCTCCTTAGTAACTTGTCCAGAAGTAGGCTTAGAGATAGCAGTAGGTACTATCTTAGATGTTGTATATGGCTTGAATAGATATTTAGAGATCAGAGTACTCGCATTTTTAATCAGATTAATAATACCTTTAGTAAAATTATTAATGTAAGGGATGAGATACCGGTTGTAGAATTTTATTGAAAACCAATAGATACACGTATATATGGTGAATGCAGTCGAGTATGATATATTTAATTTCAAGTCGATTCTTCTAACTCCTAGATAGATCATATTTATGATGAAATATCCTAGTAATATTGCTCCTACAACTGCATGTGTCATTAATGCTAGTATTGAAAAGAACATACTCAATACTATAGCTTTAGAGTCTCTCAAGCTGACATATCTAATATATAAGTGTATTGAATAGATCATATATGCTATTGCAAAAGACATTGGAATAACCCAATAACCCCATGTAGCTATCAATGGAAGAGTGGAATAAATTAAAATGGCTATAATGCTAGATCTTACATCATGCTTGAATAGGTATTCTAATAATACTATTAGGGCTAGTAATGATAGATATATTGAAGTTGAGAGTATTAGGAAATGCCCATGTACGATGTTGATACCTGAGACTATCGCGCCAATTAGCGGAAGAAATTGAGTTGATGGATAAAACCTATAATAATCGACGAAATGGGGCATATTAAAGAATACATGCCCATAGATATATACGTAGTATTCATATATGATATCTCTCAGTGGATCCACACCTAATGGAGTGCTGAAGGTGTATGGGTAGAATCTTATTAGGAGACCTATAGCAAGTGCTAAAGTGATTATACTTAGATACTTCTTTGATGATATAGCTTTACTAGCAGTTAATATTAAAGTCATTATACATGCGATTATTGAAAATAATGTAAAGCATATATCTATATGGAGGATAAAGCTTAATGCAAGACATATAATTGATACAATGGCTATAATAGTAGTATCGTTGCTTCTCCCCATAAGTCGAATCCTATCAGTATATTCACGCATTACTTATAAGAATTTAGAGGTAGAGCAGCTATATTAATTAACACTTAGATATCAATTCATTAAATTAGAAGTAGTCTGCTAGTGGTGGTTATAGATGGAGTTATCTCTTGAAGAGGCAGTATTAATTGCTGTAGCTAGAGGAGCTGATACAATAGATAAATTATCCTCTCTACTACGTGTTAGTAAGAAGGATATTATACGTGTCATTGAAGAACTTGAGATTAAGGGTTTAATTAGATTTGAAGAAACCGGCTGGTGGATCTTTAGGAGGAAGGTAATTAGACTTACTAAAGATGGTTTTATAGAAGCTTCTAAAGCATTCAAGAAGGCGGAGAAGGTAGCTGATAAGATTCGAGAAGAGATTAAGGCTATGAATAAGGATAATGCACGTGAGTTTATTAATACGTGGGGATTCATATTACCACTTCTAACATGGCTCGAATTAATAGACCTTACATTTCTAGACCCACTATTATTAGATATGTTAATGCATGATGGGAGCATAATAGATATAGAGTGAGTATGAATCAGCTACTAATGCTATCTTAAGACTAATTTCGATACTTCCTCAGATAACGTTTGAAAGATCATAATAGACTAGACTACTCCTTACTCTGTAGGTATTCATTAAGGAGTTTTTTAACCTTGTCATATACATATTTAGCCATTTCCAACGCCTCCCTAGCATCTTCATAATCATATAACTCATTAGGTGTAAGACCAGTTTCTTCATCACCATACATGGATGGTTCTCTTTCTCTCCTTAACCTCCTCGAATACCTAGCCATTATCGGTATATATTCCTTAAACCAATCTGGAAATTTACATGCCTCCCGCTTTAATATAGGGCCTACATCATGCCATCTTGGAGGTTCTATACCTATGATTCTTAATGAGGCTTTAAGGAGTAATTCTACTGCCTCTTGACATTGTCTAACAACATATGGGTAATTTCTACGTTTTAACGCTTCAGATGAATGAAGTATTCTTTCCTCAGCCTGCCTTATATATGATCTAGCCATATCTAAATTATTCAGATCTCAATCACCTCGCCAAATTTATAATCCTCCTTAAGTATCCAATACCATAGCTTACCAAATCTAACCCTTCTAGCTCCAAGCTCTTTAAGCCTCTTCTTTAACTTAAGGAGGATATTCCTGAAGAAGTTATCTCTATCGAATAATATAATCGAATCCTCAACAAGATCTAGATATAATGGTGTAATCTTACATGCTTCTTCAGGTGTTTTTAATATAGGTGAAAAATCTATATTATATCCCTCCTTCTCTAACTCTCTTAGAAGAGGTTCTAATCCCTCCTCAACCTCCATAAATAAATCCTGCCTCTTAAACCTACTCTTAGGTAAATTCCTAACAATAATTATTAAATCAATATCACTATCACGCTCAGCCTCACCTCTAGCCACAGAACCATAGAGGACGACTGATACAAGATCATCATCAAAATACTTCAATAAGGCATCCAGTAACTTAGTTAAAACCGTACGATATGGTTCTAAAACCATTGATAAATCTTTCAACACCCTCACCAATCCTACATAAATAAGCTATACAGAGCACCTACTTAAATTCACTAAGATGATAAATTTCTGAAATTTAGGAAAGTTGAAAGATTATTGAGAAGGTTTTTAATCCCTATAAATATATTAACTTACTACGTAGATAGGTTTTGATTAAGATACTCTTTTGTCCTTTAATGAAGCTAAGATATTAAGAAGAGCTGAAGTTTTCTCTCACTAATATTAGTAGGCTCGTAGAAGAGGTAAGGTGGGAGGTTTAGCTATGTTTAGTTATAGTTTAATTAAATCCCACCTTTAGATAAGTTAAATGGCTTTCCATACTCTAATATCTCCGAGGGTATTCTATTTCTATATCTCAGGAGGAATTTTAAATCCTCATCACGATTTCTCAAGTTATCTGGTAGCATTCTAGGTATATCATCTTCAATAGGATACCACCTACCACACTTACTACAGTGTAACAGTCCTGATTCAATCTCTAATTTAATACATTCATCACATTTGAATTCCGTTAAATTCCTGACATATTTAGCATGATATCCACAATATAACTCACAATATGGTTTGCTAATACCTCTAACATCCCTACTCACCTTCCTAACATTAAAGACATATAGTTTTAGTGGGAAATTCTTACATATTGGACATGCTAAAAGATCCATAAGTCTATACTTCATATCAAATCAAAAAATAATATGGTAATAGCGTAAAAAATACTGATATTATATATCTCAAACCTAGCAATTAT
>CAZHBK010000140.1:0-300 GCA_964530465.1 uncultured Nitrososphaeria archaeon
ATGCAGTTCCATATACTACTGTAGCGAGTGATCCCGTATTACAATGTGTTAAAAGTATGTCACCATCTTCTACTACTTCCTGTCCTATCTTAGCTATATTTAAGCATTCTTGAATTGATTCATTAAAAATCTTTAAAGCCTCCTCTATTACAGCTTTTCCAGGATTTCGCGAATTCTCAGCAGCTCTTAATACCCTATCAATAGCCCAGAATAGGTTTATCGCTGTTGGTCTAGTTTTCTTTAATTTTTCACCAGCCTCAAATATTTTCTTCATTAGAATATCCGTAGATGCATCTATAT
>CAZHBK010000140.1:310-3734 GCA_964530465.1 uncultured Nitrososphaeria archaeon
ATAGCTAATGCTAAAGCTGCTGTAACCCCGAGTAAAGGAGCTCCTCTTACTCTCATCTTCATTATCGCATCTACTACATCATTTAAATTATTTAATACTTTATATTCCAGTGTATGCGGTAGTTTAGTTTGATCAATTATAACTATCTTTCCATCTTTCCAATATATACTCTGAAGGGGCATGCTATAATACTAAAAACTCGATGTTAGTATTTAATCTGGGTTGAATTTTTATTACTTTCTCTAGTATTCTAAGAATAGATTTATAGAGTTAATAACCGATATTATGAGTATTAGATTGAGGAAGGAGGATATGATAGAAGTTAAGATTACAAAAGAGGGTTTATTAATTAAACCTCTTAGAGAGGTTCCAGAGAGATTATTTAAATATGGCATAGTAAGGAGTGACACATTATTTATAGACAGGTTAAATGCACTTTACATTATAGATAAGGGTATTTTAGATAAATACATTGAGTCTAGTCATAACGTAAAATTTGAAGACTTAATCAGTTATTATAGGAGATATGATAAAAATATCTTTTCAAAATACCTCATCTTTAGAGATTTAACAGATAGAGGATATAAAGTAGTTGAGGGATATAGTGATGATATCGATTTACTAGTATACGATAAAGGAGATTATCCTGACAAACCGGCGAGAATTAGAATTATAGGTATAGAAGAAGGCGTGGATATACCAGTTAGGAAAATATTAAATGAGTTGAATTTAAGCATTATAAATAAGAAACAGTTGGTTATTGCTGTAATTGAGAGAAGAGGTGAAGTTGTATACTATAAGGTTGATAGGTTTATAGGAGGGAAGATTTGTGATAAAAGCTCTAA
Organism: uncultured Nitrososphaeria archaeon; assembly: GCA_964530465.1. Taxonomy (GTDB): domain Archaea; phylum Thermoproteota; class Nitrososphaeria; order Geothermarchaeales; family JDFR-13; genus CAZHBK01. Next base: position 1,156 of record CAZHBK010000140.1, read on the forward strand.
TAAAGCTGATGAGATTGCCTAATGATTTAATGATTGGATCTGCTGTAATTATAGGAGAAATTATTGCATGTGGTAGTTTTAAAATTCCATTAATCTCTTCAGTATTTGGTTTTCTAACTGGTTTTCTAATAGCGTCATCTATAATGGTTTTTAACGACATCTTTGATTTAGAGATAGATCGGATAAATAACCCTAATAGACCTCTCCCAAAAGGTGAGTTATCTATTAAGAGTGCTGTCATCTTTGGCTGTCTTCTCTTCATTCTAGGCATTATATCAGCATTTCTAACCTCTATTTATCATCTTCTAATTGCGGTAGTTTTCTGGTTCCTTGGTATAATGTATAACTATAAGCTTAAGAAGTTAGGGTTAATTGGGAATATAATTGTATCGGCATCGGTGGCAATTCCCTTTATTTATGGGTATATGATAATTACACCCTATTTATCCCTACTAATCGTAGTGTTTGCATTAGCTGCTTTCTTATCTAATCTAAGTAGAGAGGTATTAAAGGGGATTATAGATTTAAAAGGGGATTCATTAAAAAATATAAAGACAGTAGCTAGAGTCTACGGGATTAAGAAAGCATATTTTACATCGGTTTCCTTAATTATTTTATCGGTTGCAATCGCTCTTACACCTCTCATTCCCCCTCTGTATGATGTTATGCATCTTAGAAATATCTTAGGATATGGAATTTGTGTCTTTGTATCTTCAGCTATCTTTATAACCGCATTATTATATCCGTTCTTTGGCTTTTATAGAGGCAATCCTCCTTCGAGGGAGTTACTCATAAAGATTAAAAACATAATGCTTATAGCTATGTCGATAGGAATGATAGGATTCTTGCTGGGATCTATAAGCATGTAACGGTGCTGAGTCTTAGTAGCTAAAGCTTACTTGTTGTTATTAATAATTAAACTTTACAACTGCATCTATCATATACCTTATGAAAGAAAGATTGAAGATCTTAGTTAAATTACGCTTAAATAATAACATGCTAAATTGATTTAAGAACCGACTTTATCTATTATCAGAGCTGTCTTACAAATTAAATTGAAGCAAGCCTAATTTATATTAAAGTAGTGAAATGGGTGATAGTTAAGTGTTAAATTTACCTAGAGGTATTAGAGATATACCTCCAGAGTTATATGAAAAATATCTAGCTATATTTGATACATTTAGAAGATACTGTATTAAATATGGATATCAAATTATGGAGCCTGCAACGATTGAGTTTTTTGATACTCTCGCATTAAAATCTGGCCCAGATATTGCTAATGAGATATATGAATTCTATGATAAATCGGGAAGGCATATTGCATTAAGATTTGACTTAACAGTAGGCTTGGCTAGATATGTTGTAACGCATCCAGAATTACCAAAACCAGTTAAACTGGCAGCATACTCTATCCAATGGAGATATGATGAGCCTCAATTCGGTAGGTATAGGAGTTTTTATGCGTGGGACGTAGAAATATTTGGTGGTGATGAGGTATATTCAGCTGCAGATGTAATTTTATTTGTAAATAGCTTCTTGAGTGGGTTAGGTTTAAAGGATTTTGAGATCTGTATATCTGATAGAAGGCTTGTGGAAGCGATTATAAAGCAATATCTACCTAAATCTAACGTTAGTGAGGAGATAATCGAGAGTGTCATGAGGATTATTGATAAATGGGGTAAGTTAAATGAAGATGAGATTGTCAATCGACTACTAGAGTATGATATAAGTGAGCCTAAGCAATTGATAGCTGAATTATTTAAATCGACTAATTATTCAAACTTCAGAGAGTATTCTGAATCGAGACCGTTAGATGAATTATATGGTTTCCTACGTTATGAAATGGGATTAAACACTGTAAAAATCGACTTAAGTATTGTAAGGGGATTAGACTACTATGATGGTATCGTGTTCGAAGTTAAGGTTCCACGAATTAAAGGATTGGGATCAATAGTAGGAGGAGGAAACTATAAAAAATTGATGGAAGTATTTGGAGGAGATATAAATGCGTTTGGAGCGGCTGGTGGTGTGGAAAGATTAATTATAGCTTTAGAGAGTTTAAATAAAGACGTATTCTCGCAAAAGACTTCAATTATCAAAAATCCTATTATAATCTTACCTACTTCAGAAGAGTATCGTAAATACGCTTTTAAATTAGCGGAAGAATTAAGACCGTATGTTAAATATCCAATACATACTCCAGTCGTATTCAAAGGTTTAAGCAAGAGTCTTAGAAAGATAAGTAAATTAGGATTTAGATATGCTGTAATAATAGGCAAGCATGAAATATCAAATAGAATTTATAAAGTTAAAGATCTTAGCTCATTTAAGGAGTATACGGTATATTCTAAAGATGAGTTAATAAATCTCTTAAATAATCCTCACTAATATCACTACTTAAAATGGTAGGAATGTAAGTCAATCTAATCTCCAAGCATAATGATTGGCGGGCCCGGCGGGATTTGAACCCGCGACCTCCGGGTCTCTCCGACCTTCGTCATCTTTAAATCAGAGCTCTTAATAACAAACTTACTCCATCCGGTATTAAGAGCCCGGCCTTGGAGGGAGCCTCCCTGCTC
>CAZHBK010000141.1:0-3730 GCA_964530465.1 uncultured Nitrososphaeria archaeon
CTTTAATACTACTTCTAGAAGGTTACCACAATACCTACATTTAATTAACGTAGGATCTACATTATAACTAGCCCCACATCCAATACATTTAAGGAATACATCTTTATTACTGAAGACTAACCTGTTTCCATAAGACCACCCACATCTTAAATGCTTAGAGTATAGGATGTATTCATAAGCCATTAACCTTATGTTATAATCATAATATTATAATATAAATAATGTTACAATAGTATCATGAGAGGACGTTATAAAGGTTATCCTATTTATGATTAAAGGTATAATTATCTTACGATAGTATAGTTAAATGTAGATATTTATATCCTTATCTCATGCTTTAACTTATACCTATTAGAGAGGTGCTAGATATGAGTACTCCAATCGATCCCAGCTTATTAAATATCTACCTATCTAAGACTATTAAATCTAGAGAGCTTTTTCAGGAGGCTAGTAAATATACTCCTGGTGGTGTGCATAGTAGTCTTAGGTATTTCCAGCCATATCCATTCTACGTTAGTAGAGCTAGAGGGAGTAAGGTTTGGGATGTAGATGGTAATGAGTATATTGACTACGTTATGGGGTATGGAGCGAATATTGGAGGTCATGCAAATCCAGCAATTACAAACGCTATAATTGAACAGTTAGAGAATGGAACATTGTATACATTTCCATACGAGCTCCAAATTAAACTCCTTAGAGAGTTGAAGAGTAAATATCCCTACGTCGATTACTTCAGATTATCTAATACTGGGTCTGAAGCTGTAATGCATGCTATCAAACTAGCTAGAGCATATACTGGTAGGGATAAGATTATTAAGATTGAGGGTAGTTATCATGGGACTTATGATGCAGTCTCTATTAGTGTTGAAGCTAAACCGGATATATGGGGTTCTGATCTAGAGCCTGAGAGGATTTTAGAGAGTGGAGTACCTAAGAGCTTTAAGAAGGATACTATAGTTATTCAGTATAATGATTTAGATGCTTTAGAGAGAGTTCTTAAGAAATATGGTGATGATATTGCCGCAATGATTATAGAGCCTATAATGCTTAATAGCGTAGGAGTGATAATTCCAGAGAGAGATTATATTGAAGATGTCAGAAAGCTGACTCAAGAGTATAATGTAGTATTGATATTTGATGAGGTTAAGACTGGATTTAGAATAGCGCCTGGGGGAGCAGCCGAATATTTTAAGATCGAGCCAGATATAGCAGTCTTCGGTAAGGCATTAGGTGGTGGTGTTCCAATAGCTGCATTTGGCTTTAAGGAGAAGCTTGCCGACGTAATGTATCCTAAGGGGAGGCATACTCATAGCGGTACGTATAATGGAAATCCACTAGTAGTATCAGCTGCATATGCAAATCAAACTAAAGTCCTAACTAATGAAGCATATAGAAAGCTAGATAAGTTAGGAAGAGAGCTAGCATCGGGAATCCACGATATAATAGAGGATTTAAACCTACCACTCTGTGTATCATCGATAGGTTCCGTAGGTGCGATACACTTCATGCCTAGAGAACCTAAGAATTATAGAGATGTAGTATTGAATTATGATTTTAAAGCATATAGATTATACTGGGTTAAAATGCTTCTAAACAATATTTTAATTCGAGGACCTATCGAGGGAGAACCATGGTTTATAAGCTTGGCGCATACAAATGAAGATATACAGACTACAATTGAGAAGACAACTGTAGTCCTTAGAGAGATATATAGCAAGTAGGTATAAATTAAATCACAAAGTAGCCATAGTACTATATTATTTTTTAAGTAGAAAATATCGAGTGTACTATATTTCATCAGGCGTTAATATAGTATTCTTCAGCTTTCTATCACGTATGAAGTCTATAAGTTCTTTATCTAACGTTAGTAATTTAAGATTGAAGTATCGTGAGTCTGCATAAAGTATATTATCTATTATATCTCTATGGCCTAGTGAATATAGCTCTAAAGCATGAATAAATATTTCGGAATTCTCTATAATTCGCTTATATTTACCCGATTCTATTATACTCTTCAATCCATGTTCAAACCTCCTTATATTAAATGTCGATTTCTTAATTAGCCTAGTAGCCATCCATATCGATTCTAGAATACTGAAATTCGAATAGTATATCTCCGCTTTAACTTCATTAAGCTTTCTAAGAGTATTCCTAACTATTACGCCAGTATCTATACCGAGGGTTGGAAGTATAAATGAAGTATCAAGGAGAACTTTTAATGTATTTCTGCTGCTCTTCAGTACTAACCACCTCTATCTCTTCAGGTTTGACACATGCAAACTTATCCTCGGATAAAGCTAGTTCTATAGGATCCTTAAGCGGTTCTATAATTATCCTACCTTCAGAAACCTTCAATATTACCTTGTCACCCTCTTTAATACCTAGAGTGTTAACTACTAGTTTAGGTAGGTATATGGTGTATTTCTTCCCGATACTTATTAATAATGTCAGACTCAATAATCATCACCAGACATATATATTGAAATCAGGAGTATATAAGAGTTGCCAGATAGGTAGGGAGATATCATTAAGATCACATGCATGAGGTTTATTTAGCTTCTAAGAAGAGTTAATTATTTAAACTTACTATATTGTGTGAGGAAGTATATTAATGCTATTAGTGATGGTATGATTATGCTTAAGTATGCTATTCCATAGTTAGTTAAATCTGCTAGAACTCCAACTATTATCGGCGATATTGTTACTCCAAGACTTAACATCATATTGTAGAATCCAGAGTATAATCCCTCCATACCTTCTGGAGAGATAATACCTAGTAGCGCATTTGATGCTGGGAATACGAATGCTGCTGAAATACCGAATATACCAGCTAATATATAGATTGATACTGCATTTCTAACATATCCGAGGTATGCTACTGCAGCTGTAAATATAGGTAGTCCTATTATGATCATAAGCCTTTTATCGAGTATATCTGCTAGCTTACCTGTTAACGGCTGTAGGAATGTATATGTTAATGCTGCAGCAGCCATAGTTATAGCTACAGATGAAACACTTAAACCGAGTATAGTCCTCATATATCTAGGATATATAACTACTATAGATCCCATAGCATATAATAATGTGAATGCTATTATAGATAGTGAGATTAACCTATGGTCTAATATGAATTTAAACCTCCTCTCAGATTTAACACCTTTAGACTCAGGAAGGATGAAAGATACCATGCCAGCTATGAAGGATAATACTCCAGCTAGTATGAATGGAGCATATATATTTAATGATGCTACTAAAGCAGGACCCACAACAGGACCTAGAGACATGCCGAAACCAAATGAAGCACCGAAGACACCCATTGCAACACCCATTCTATCCTCTGGGAAGGTTGCTGATATTAAAGCCATTAGGATTGGCCATGTAGCAGCTGCTGCAATACCTTGAAGAGCCCTCAGTAATGCTAGTAGTATTGTTGATCCATCAATACCATTAATCGAATAACCTAGTAATCCAATTACCCTAGCGACATACCTAGTATATCCAATCAATATAATTATAACTCCGACAAGTATCGATCCAGATACTATGAATATTCTCTTACCATATCTATCGGATAATGCTGCAAATGGGACTTGGAATAACGCCAATGTAAACCCACCTAATGCAAATATAATACCTATAGTTGTATTTGGATTGGAACCTAATGGTATTCCCTCTTCAATAGCTAATTCATTAAGTAATGGTCCTACAACTGATATTGCAAACATTATGG
>CAZHBK010000142.1:0-3705 GCA_964530465.1 uncultured Nitrososphaeria archaeon
ACATTATTCAAATGGGCCCGCCGGGATTTGAACCCGGGACCACCGGCGATCTGTATTTTAAAACATTATACTACCCCAGGCCGGCATCTTAGGCCAAGCTCGACCACGGGCCCTTCTTCTATGAAAAATATTTTTTCCTCTGATATTTAGGGTTTTTAGTGTTCGTTGTGGATGTTATTTGTGTTGTGTTTTAGATTTTTAGCAGTTCTCTAATGCATATTTCTTCTTCTTCATGCATTGCGATTAGTGCGAGTACGCGTATGGTATATTTTATTGAGTCGATATCAATGTTATCTGGGTTTTCATCGCTTACAAATATGAATGTTTTTATCTTTTGGTCTTCATAGTAGATAATGATTCTTCTCTCGTTGTAGTAGGGTCCTTCAAAATTTAATCCTAGATTCCAGGCTTCTCTCTTTAAGTCTTCGATTAGCTTCCTTACTATTTTTCTATTTATTCTTGGTGGGAGATGAAGTATTATCTTCCCACTCCTCATACTTGCTTCACTACTTAATGATTAGTATATTATTTTAGTGCTAGCGTTTGTAACTAGATGGGACACTATTGTGAAAGTATTCTAAGGCGTTAGCATGTCGCATATTATTCTATCACTCTTAATAGTATGTAGATCGCATTAGTATAACCGAGAGTTTTTCAGATAGCACTTTAGCGGGAGATGCCAGTAATACAAATGCATCGCCATCCCTACATATGATTGAGTCCTCTCTTTTGGTAATTGTATTAAATATATCTATTATACTATCCTCTGATATCTCTTCCTTAAATATATCCTTATAGATATTCTTTATTGCTTCTAGGTCTTTGCTATTTTTCCTTATGAATATCTTGTACTTGTCTATATTTTTAGACAATAGTTTTGAGAGTATCCATAATACTTTCAATTCGTTAATGTTATTTTCTCCATAATAGAATTTTTGGAATTTTGTGAAGCTATCATAGAGTGCATGTCTTATAATCTCAGTAGTTATTCTGCTATGACCTAAATATTCAGCTATTTTACCAGCTTTATATAATAGGTTAATTAATTCTCTAGCATTGCCATAAAAATATTTTTCAACAGCGTAGGCGCAAGCATCAATTGCGTTATTAGATATAGCATTATCTTTAAATCCTTTTTGAATTCTCTCCATTGATATATCTATTAATTCAGTTTTATTATAGGGTTCGAACTTTATTTTAGGACCTCCTAGTTTTGACCTAATATATGGTGCGAGTCCATTGATGACTGAGATATCTCTTAATATGAAGACTGGATATATTAATCTCCTTCCATACATTTCTTCAATTCTACTTAATATATCTATGATCTTCCCTCTTTCTCGTCGTATTAATTCATCTGCATCATCTATTGCAACAATATACTTGACATTCCTTATATCAAGAACTTCGTATAATTTATGGATCATTTCATCTGCTGATAATCCTCTATATGGTACTGGAGTAACATTTTCAATCATCTTCTGTATAGCTATATATGATTTAGAGGTTGTAGCTGCATTTATATAGCATGTTAATATCTCTCTACTATACTTTTCTTTAAGATATATCAATGCTTTCTTAACAACCGTTGTTTTTCCCGTACCTGAAAAACCATATATAATGGGAATTGAGAAGACATTATATTTAATTCCATTTTCCAAACTTTCGATTATAGTATTAAATTGGCTCTCTCTATGTGGGATTTTTTCAGGTATATATGTGGGATCAAATACTATTAATCCATTCTCTTTAAATATTAAAGACATGGGATCCCCCATTTGGTAATCCTGCTTTGATTAATCTCACCGTAATTTATACATTTTATAATGGAGAATTTGAGCTTGATGTTATGTTGTATCTATGACCTCAGTTTCTAACTATACCACTCAAAAAATAATTTTATCCTTATGAGATTATCTTCTTATTAGTGATGCTGATGCTGACGTTGGAAGAGGGAAGATTTTTAGTTAAGTTAGCTAGGAGCACGGTAGATGGATATCTTAAAGGTAAGTCCCCAGAAATAGATAAATCTAAATTAACTCCAAATCTACTCGAGAAGAGAGGAGTCTTCACTACTATTTACAAGGTTAGTAGAAGACGTAAGGAATTACGTGGATGTATAGGATATCCTTATCCGATAAAACCACTATATGAAGCAGTTATGGATACCGCGGTCGAATCAGCGTTTCACGATCCTAGATTCTCCCCCTTAAGGAAGGAAGAATTAAATGAAGTTGTTTTTGAGATTTCTATCCTCTCACCATTTGAAAAAATTGAGGTGAAGTCTCCGCTTGAATATCCAGAGAAGATTGTCATAGGAAGGGATGGGCTAATGTTAAAATATGGGGTATACAGTGGTCTTCTATTACCTCAGGTCCCTGTAGAGTATAACTGGAGTGCTGAGGAGTATTTAATGCATTTAGCTATGAAAGCTGGATTACCTCCCGATGGATGGTTAATTAAAGGCGTCGAAATATATAAATTTACAGCGCAGATCTTTGCTGAGAAATCTCCTAATGGAGAAGTTGTCGAAGAGAAGATATATCAAGAAGTCGAGAAGTAACACTATGGCTAAAATCTTAATTAGTGTATGTGGTATTGGCTCAGGTCATGCATCGCGATCTTTAAGAATAGCTAGATACTTAGTTAGAAAAGGATTTAGTGTAGCTATTTCATGCTATGGAGATGCTGTAAATTATTTTACTAGATTAGGATATAAAGTCAATATTGATTCTGGTTTGTCGTTTTATTGGAGAGATGGTGCATTGTCTAAGTTGAATAGTATCGCTATATCAATATTCAGATGGAGGTCAGTTATCGATGGTTTTCATAAATTGGCTCAATGTATTAAGTATTTTAGCCCAGATGTAATAATATCTGATTCTAGAATAACACCCTTATTTTTAGCACGTAAGTATCACATACCAAGTATTTTGATTACTAATCAACTATCAGTTAAGCTTAAACGCCATGATAACTCTCTTTTAAATGAATTTGTCTCAAGTATAGTGCCTAAGATATGGAGTATAGCAGATGAAGTTGCGATAGCAGACCTACCACCACCATATACATTGACCAGATGGAATAATCTATACTCAATTTATAAATCTAGTCTTTCTCTTAGTAAGGTTAAATTCATCGGACCTATTGGGTATAATTCTAACATCAAACTATATAAGAGTCTCTCCAGCAAATATTACGATATATTTTTATTCCTTAGCGGTCCACGCGATGATAGAAGAGGTATCATGTTAGGTATAATTAAACTTGCTAAACTTCTTAGTAGGAAATATAAGATCGTTGTCTCATTAGGAGATCCGGAATTAAGTCATATAATATTTAAATCTAGCAGAATTGAATGCTACGGGTGGGTAAAGGATCCACTATATTTTCTTCGTCATAGCAAATTAGCAATTACTAGAGGAGGATATAATGCAATTATAGAAGCAATTCTATCAAGTACTCCATTAGTAATTATGCCTGCCTTAAATCAGACAGAGCAAATGGAGAATGCAAATCAAGTAGTTAAGCTAGGAATTGGAAAGTATGTATATCCGAATTTCAGCGTGTATTCAGTGGACACAATATATAAGAGGATATTACAATTATCATATGAGATTTTTGATGATTATAACAGTTACATTAGGAATATTGAAAGAATGAAGCAGATACTAATGAGGTATAATGGATTAGAAAATATATATA
>CAZHBK010000143.1:0-3637 GCA_964530465.1 uncultured Nitrososphaeria archaeon
ATTTAGACGTAAGGCTACTTTTGTTTTTATTATTAATTATTGTCTTTAGGAGGGGTTTAGAATGTATCAAGAGTTTGTTCAAGCATTAGTTAATGGTATTGCAATAGGCGGATTATATGCTCTAATGGCTTTGAGTTTAACATTAATTTTCGGAGTTACTGAGATATTGAACTTCGCACATGGAGATTTAGTTGTATTAGGTAGTATGTTTGCATACATATTATTCGTACAATTTGGCATAAACCCGTATCTCGCACTAATACTAGTATTCTTCTTCTCATTTATCGTTGGAATGATATCATATAAGATATTAATTACCCATGCTGTTAGAGCACCAGTTCTTAACCAAATCGTTATAACATTTGGCTTATTACTTATTTTGGAAAATGTAATGGCATTAAGCTTCGGCAGAGATTATAAGATTCTACCAGCTCCAACAGCAGTATCATATAAGATATCTGGTATTTACTTTGCATTAGATCGTTATATTGCATTAGTTATTGCAATAGCAATAACTATATTACTAATTCAGCTATTAGATAAAACATATACTGGATTAGCTATGAGAGCCATTTCAGAGGATAAAGTAGGTGCTTCATTAATGGGTATTAACGTGGATAAAACGTATTTCCTTGCATGGAGTCTAGGTGTTGGAATAGCTGGAGTAGCTGGTAATTTACTAGCTATTGTATTTCCCTTCAATGCCTATAGTGGTCTAGACTATGTATTAAAATCATTCTCAATTGTAGTATTAGGAGGCTTAGGCAGCATTGAAGGTAGTATTATAGGTGGGCTAATACTTGGATTAGCAGAATCATTAATTCAAACATACTGGTCTAGAATGCTAGCTGAAATATTCTCGTACGCGATTTTAATAATCGTATTAGTTATTAAACCAACTGGATTTTTCGGAAGGAAGTGATTATTATGGGTGGGTTATTAGATTATATTAAAATCCAAAAGTATGGTATTAAAGTATGGACTGTAGTGATAAGTATTATAATATTATGTATCCTTCCGACAATTAAACCTCCAGGCTACTTTATACATTTAATTAACTGGATATTTATGTACTCGATATTAGCTGAGAGCTTTAACATAATAGCTGGCATAGCTGGTCAATTCTCATTAGGTCATGCAATGTTCTTTGGATTAGGTGCTTATACAGCTACATTTATGGCTTTAGCAGGCTATCCATTTATTGTATCCGTTCTAGCTGGCGGGATTGTAGCACTCTTATTTAGCTTCCCAATAGGTTATGTTACATTAAAGACTAGAGAGATCTACTTCGCGATGGCTACATTAGCAGCTGCAGAAATATTTAGACTAATATTTACATTTAGACCTGAATTAGGTGGTGCTATTGGGTTATCACTACCTATAACATACTATACCGAATCATTCTATTACTACTTCTGGCTCGCTATATTCCTTGCCACAGTAACAACTACATGGCTTATTATAAATAGTAGGTTTGGACTAGCATTAATGAGTATTAGAGATAATGAATTAGCAGCATTAGTTAATGGAGTTAATATCACATGGTATAAAGTTATTGCATTTGCAGTAAGTTCATTTTTCCCAGGTTTAGCAGGCGCTGTATATGCTTATTACATTGGTCATGTAAGTCCCGATAGTGTATTTAGTGCTATGATATCAATCGATATGCAAGTTATGTCTATTCTAGGTGGATTAGGTACTGTCTCAGGTCCTATACTTGGTGCAGGGATATTAACGATTTTAAGTGAGTGGATTGGATATACAATGCCTGAGATACATCTTCTAATAGATGGTGTAATTATGGCTGCAGTTATGATCCTAATGCCTGAGGGTCTCGCTGGATTACTTAAGTACGTAAGGTATATTCCTAAGGCTAGCAGGATGAAGATAGGAGGTGTATCACATGGCTAATGTAGTTTTAGAAGGTACTGGTGTAACTAAGTACTTCGGCAAGTTATGCGCATTAAAGGATGTGGATTTTCAGATTATGGAGGGTGAGATTGTAGGCCTTATAGGTCCTAATGGCGCTGGTAAGACGACATTATTTAATTGCATAACAGGAGTTTACAAGCCCGATAGTGGTAGAATTATATTCGAAGGCCGAGATATCACTAAGTTAAGTCCTTATAAGATATGTAAGCTAGGTATTGGAAGAACGTTTCAAATACCTCAGCCGTTCTTAAACCTTTCAGTACTCGACAACGTCGCTGTAGGGTATATCTTTGGTAGAAGTAAATGGACGGGGCTTGGGGATGCTCGAAAGAAGGCTATGAAGTATTTAGAATTCGTAGGCTTGAGTGAGAAGCGTAATACGTCAGCTAAAATGCTTACTTTAATGGAGAGAAGAAAGCTTGAGATTGCGAGAGCACTAGCTACAGAGCCTAAGCTTGTCTTATTAGATGAGATAATGGCTGGGTTAAATCCAACTGAGTTAGTAGAAGCTATTAAAATTGTTAAGAGGATTAGGGATGAATTAGGTATTACAATATTCTGGGTCGAGCATGTAATGAGAGCTATAATGACTGCAACAGACAGAATAATAGTTTTAAATTTTGGAGTTAAAATATCTGAAGGTAAGCCGAGGGAGGTTGCCAATGATCCAAAGGTAATTGAGGCTTACCTCGGTAAGGCATTATGAGGTGTATATAAAATGCTTAGGGTAAATAATTTAAATGTATTTTATGGGCACTTACACGTACTATGGGATGTATCACTCGAAGTTGAGAAAGGCGAGATTGTGGCTGTCATAGGTCCTAACGGTGCTGGTAAGACGACATTGCTCAGATCTATCTCACGGATAATCCCAATTAAATCAGGTGAAATTACCTTTAATGGGGTTAGAATCGATACACTACCACCACATAAAGTCGTAGAACTAGGCATTGTTCAAGTTCCTGAGGGAAGGCATTTATTCCCATATCTAACTGTAATGCAGAATTTGATACTAGGCACATATCCAAAGAGAGCTAGAAAGAATATTGAAGATACCCTAGAGTGGGTTTATAGCCTATTTCCGATCCTCAAAGAACGTAAAAACCAGGTAGCAAGAACATTAAGTGGTGGCGAGCAACAAATGCTTGCTATAGCTAGAGCGTTAATGTCTAAGCCTGAATTGCTCATGTTAGATGAACCCTCACAGGGATTAGCTCCGAAAATCGTTTTAGACGTGTTTAATGCGATTAAGAAGATAAATGAGGAGGGAATAACAATACTGCTTGTTGAACAAAATGTCCATTACGCATTAAAAATAAGTAATAGAGCTTATGTCTTAGAGAATGGGAGAATAGTATTAAAGGGCAATAGCGAGGAGTTATTATCTAATGAATACGTTAAGAAAGCATACTTAGGAATTTAATTATCTGAAACTATTTATTTATTATCATACTTCCTAAAAAACCTCTAATTTCTTACTTAATTTTAAACGATTCTCAGTAATTATTCTACTTCATTCTTTAATGACCTACTAACTATACTAAACTAATTAGTTAAATGCAGCTATATCCTCCTAACTCTATAGCTTAAGCTTAAACTATAATCTTCTTAAAGGGATCCTTTGGATGGCTCTTCATCATGATATTCAGCCTCGGGAGTAAGATGTCACCCCCCTATTTATCTGTCATCAAATTCTATTTCAGAT
>CAZHBK010000144.1:0-1327 GCA_964530465.1 uncultured Nitrososphaeria archaeon
ATAGAATCCTATCTACAATATAAAACACTAAATCTATCTCTGACTCTGATTATAAAAATACGAGTACTATCTATTATTAGATATAAATGATAGAGAGGATCATTATAAGGAATTTTAAAGGTATTATCTATGGAGAAGTTAACTTAAGGCAGCTAACAATTATAACTGGACCTAATAATAGTGGTAAGACGACTATTCTTGAGGCATTACTATTGGCTGGCGGAACGGAAAATCTACCATATGGTTATAATCCATTTAACATCCTATTTAAATCCTATATGATACTGGAGGATAGAGGTCTTGAGCATTTAATCCATGGTTATGGTATTACTAAGGCTAAAGCTATAATAGGCTATATTCATGATGGGAGGAGATCAGCTATATCTATAGATGCAGATGATAGCTATATAAATATATATCTACTTGATAACGTAAAGGATTTCAATGAGTCATCTATTGAGGAGGTATTAAAAAGCCAACCGCCTATAGCTAAGTTTTATAGATTTGGATATGGAGGAAGATATACTTATAAGTCTTTCATAGCTAAAGTACTCTATATTCGTAGTGAGATACTAATGTATATCTATGATCTAATGAGGGGGAAATGGACTGAAATTATAGGTAAGATTGTAGTAAAGGATATCATGAACTGGCTTTCAAAATGTTTATCTGAGAAGTATGTAGATATAGTAGCGAAAATATCTGGAGATAGGATTGAAGCATTATATCTTTATAAAACTGATGGATCAGGCATTAGATTTAGCGATTTAAGTGATGGAGTAAAGTTATTATTAGGTGTGAGGATAGCATATGAATATTCTAAACCGAATATACTCTTATGGGATGATGTTGAATCACATATGAATCCAAGGATGATGATAGTATTAGCTGAATGGATATCAGAGTTAGTAGAGGATAATGTGCAAGTCATCTTAACAACACATAGCTATGAAGCAATTAGAGCTATAGCATCACTTACAGTGGGAGAGAAAGTAAAGATAGTTAGACTCAACCTTAGGGATGGAGTATTAAAAGCAAGATATTATAGTCTAAATGAGATTGAGGAATTAAAGAATTTAGGTATTGATATTAGAGCTTAATTAACTCCCAACTATATACATCTAATTTAAACTGCTAAGAGAGCCTCTGATTTCTTAAGTTCTTTAGTTACTGGATCTACTTCTAATCCAAGCCCCTCTAGAGTATCTACACCTAGAACTTCAGCATCATTTTCTTCAGCAAATACGATAATTCTAGTAGCCTTCTCACCGAGGCATTCAATAACTGCCTCTCCAACCTCCCTCTCAATAATCCTACCCTCGATAGT
>CAZHBK010000144.1:1337-3608 GCA_964530465.1 uncultured Nitrososphaeria archaeon
CCTCCTCTTAGTCATAGGCTTTACTTCAATTTCATTAAGCCTCTCTCTTTTAATCCATGTATAAATACTCTTAGTATTAACTAGCAATCTAATACTTACTCTCTTACTCGACTCTACCGGATTAGATATTATTACTTCGGCATATGTATGACTCATCAGTACTATTCTTATAATTTCTGCTTTAAATATGCTATAAATGTTTCTAATGTCGGTTTAAATAATCTCCTTCCTTCTATCTTTAAGACCTTAGGTAGTAGTTTTAACGTCTTCACTTTATTACCCTCTTGTACAGCTCTTACGAATTCATGTTCTAATTCAATCCATTTAAACTCCCTACTTATCTCCTCCTCATACCTCTCTAGAGCGTTATTCAATATGCATTCTGATAGTATTAATGCTGATTTCAGGCTTGGTGTATTTCCCTCTCCGAAACCACTAACACATCCGATTGCCTCTCCAACTCCAACTACCTTACCATTGATTATAGGCTTACATCTTGATGGTGGTAGTAATCTAACCCTAGCCTTACACATGCAGATAGGCTCTCTAGCTTTAAATCCATATTGAATTCTTAAGTTATTTAAGAGCTTCCTACAATACTCCTCACTTACTCCTCCAGCACCAATATGCCATCTATTATTGCTTAATGGTATTGCCCATGCATATCCAAACCTACTACTATAGATATAGATATTTTCCTCACACTCATGTACTTCTAACATCTGAATCGTGTAATATAAGGAGTCGTTTTCAATCTTAGGGAGGAATGCTCTCTCATATCCAGTAGCATCAATAATCAAATCAGGATTATCTAGGGATTTAAATTCAATCTCCCTCCATAAATCCTCAAGTAAGTGCTTCCTATCAAAACTAACCATCATATTCCTAAACCTAACATTATTAACTATTAAATACCTAGGCTTACATAAGACATATCTATCGAAATCAATACCAATCCTACCATACAGCTCTCTAGCTTCAGAATAGTAAATACCCCAACCACACCTACAATCAGGCTCACTCCTCCTATCTACAATACCAACTTCAAGCCTTCCACTAAGTAGATAATAAAGATAGCTACCGGCTATCCCAGCACCATAAATCTGGATCTTCATAGATTATCACAGAATACTTTTAAAATCCCCAAATCCTAGTAGTCAGATCATATAGAGGTAAAACTTCTTCATATCCAGTTTTAACACTCCTATTCCAAATCACTTTCTTTCTTACTTTCATGAATGTATTCCTCTATTAACCTTCTGGATAATTCATATACATATTTGCTTGATTTTAGGGAATCTAATGCATCATCTTTATCGAATAATTCACTAGGAGTCTTCCCAGATATTTCTATCCCATACATTGCTGGAGCTCTCTTTAATGCTAATTCTCTAGATATCTCCCTAATTCTATCCAGCTCACTCTTAAACCACTCCGGATATTTATCTATATTGATATATAGTATATCTCCAACATCATGCACTTTAGGATATTCAATTCCAAAAATCCTAAGTACTGCTTTAAGTGATAATTCAACAGCTTCTTGAGAATATCTCACAGTCTCAGGATAATCCCCCCTCTCTAATGCTGCTTCAGCATCTATAAGTCTTGATCTAGCTCTATTCAGGTAATCTAATGCTAGCTTATCAAATCTCATAATTCAATTAACTCCCCCCATTTAATAGATGGCTTTAAAACCCAATAGTAGCGGCCATTTGGTAGTTGTATCCTCTTAGAACCCATCTCACTTAACTTCCTACGTAACTCCTCAATCTTACTCCTCATAAATGAATCCTTATCATATATTATAATTGCATCATATATCATATCTAGATAGAATGGATGGTGTATTGAAGCTTCATTCTTACTCAATAATATAATATCTATTAGCGGATATATCTTCTTCTCGATCCATAGCTTAGTTCTAATACTACTCACATCATCTAATATATGTGATATCATCTTAACTCTATCACTATATCTACATGGGAGATCTTCTGCAATAACAAGTAAATCTATATCACTATACTCCTTAACAGTACCCCTAGCTAGAGAACCATACAAGACTACAGATATAAGCTTCTCCCTAAAGTAATCAATAATCCTAGATACTACATACTCTAATATAACCCTATAATCCCTATTAATTCTATCTCTCCACTTAAATCCTAAAGCTTCAAGAAGTATTACATTAGGTAATATAATCCTATACCTCCCCCTAGAAACCCTCTCATCATACCCCTTACTATAAAGCCTCTGAATCAATATACC
>CAZHBK010000145.1:0-3605 GCA_964530465.1 uncultured Nitrososphaeria archaeon
AATAGATACCGAGTTTTCCACGAAACATTTAAACCGATCATCGAGTATTATAGGAATAAAGGATTGTTGATCGAGATAGATAGTAATCGTTCAATTAAAGAAGTCATGCCCGAGTTAGAGGATATTTTGAGGAGGAAAGGAATACTCAAAATAGAGCCTTGTAAACCAGATCTAAAACCTGGATAACAAGTTTTTGATTGTCTTCGGAATTCCCTAATCCCGCTATAGAATGTGAGGATAGCAGAGACGATACTTTATGTTATTTGTTGCGTTAATATAGCTTGTTTATTGATGAATAGCTATGATGTAAGTCGATATGACTCTATGGTATCGGATGTGATTATTACCAAGAAGGGCTTCTCCTTTATTGTTTCTAGAGCCTTTACTATATTCTTAGCAAGTTTTTCAACGTTGTCTTTTCTTACAGGTTCACCTATGTAGATAACCCCATGCCTAGCCCTTTTTCCTAAGCTAGGTTTTAAGTAATCACTGTCTCTTGTTAATACTGCCCTCTCATCTCTATTAGCTAAATCAACTACGTCGCTATTATTTATACCTCGGTAACTAGTTTCAGGGATCCATAATACATCTAGACCCATATTTCTAAGAAGCTTCACTAACGGCCATGGTACATTCTCGTCAGCTAGTAGTTTCGACTGCAATCACCTCAACTTTTCTCATAGTCTCTAATGCGTATTTTAGTGCTTCATATACAGCCTCTATTGGTATTCTATAATTCTCGGCAACTTCTTCAACGCTCCATCCATTTGCTAATGCTTCTAAAATATCATCTACGGTTACACGTGTACCCTTTACTGTAGGTCTTCCACCGCGTCTACCTGGAATAACCTCAAGCCACTTATAGCCAGGTAAAAGAACCATTTAGCATCCCTCAACAGTTAATATTTTAGCCTAGCATACCTTTAGTTTTTCCTCATAGTATTGATAATTAAGATAGGGTGCCTAACCTAAACATGTGGGTTAGCTTCCCTATTAGGATTAGGTGGAGAATTATGAAAATATTTGGAGAACTAGTTATTCTCACTAGTATATTCCTAATTGGACTACTGACTTATCTATTAAAAACAGTTTTCCACACCTCTACTATTCTATATTGATGGGCCATACTACTATGTCCAAGTTAAATCTATACTATACTATGGTGGCATGAGATACCCTAATCCACCGCTTGTTTTCTACCTCTTAACTCTATTTTCGCTGATATTCAATAATATAATGCTTGGAGTAAAGATCGGCTCTAGTATATTGATACTACTCAGCATATACCCCCTATATTATCTGGTGAAGGAGATAACCCATAATGAGATCGGTGGCTTTACATCCACGGCTATATACGTGTTTTCTCCCGCACTACTACGTATTCCATAATAATCAATACCCAGTTCACCAGCAACTTCACTAAACGCATCCGCAATTAAATCTAGACAAACATCTAATCTATTCCTATATGTTTCGTTGCTAACAATATCCCATATAGTATATACTGGTTCTTTATCCCAGGTCCCCAAGTAGAAATGTATACCATTACTAACCCATATGTCACCAGCTGTTGTTGTTACAAAATACTCTATAATATCCTCATCTAGACTACAATATTTTTGAATACTATTATTGCAATTTCTTAGTAATTCTCTTGCCTTATCCTCTATGGTTGGATTACCACATACATCTATGAACACTCTACCAGTAAATCCTATCGTACGAATCTTGATCGGATAAACTCCTGTTCCCTCAAACAATTCAAGGATAGATTTATCAATAGAAACTATTACCCTTCCCTTTTTATCAATATAAGCATCACGTATAACTTTGATCGTTCTTTCAGTTTTATCATCATAGATATAATTCTGCGTTCCGTATCGTTATATGGAGGGATTATATTGTATTCTGGCACATATTTCCTAATAATAAAGTCTTTCTCGTTACTAACAAGAGACTCGTCTACAGTAGTTCCCACGTATAAACCTCTATAGATATAGAAGACTTTATCCTCTAAAGTCTCTATATATAGTATTCTATCACTATCTAAGAATGTTATTTTATGATATTTAAGCTTATCATATTTTATAACATGGTATCTACTATAAATAATACTGACTGGTTCGATAATAGATAATATTATGATAAATAATGCAAACAGTAAGATAATAATATTTGATTTAGGGGCTAAGTACATGTCTACCACGTTAATACAGTTATGTTTTAAGAGTATATATAGATTCGATGTAGATCTCTATACTCTATCTACGCTATAACCATTCTTACCAATAATGTAACCCATATTATATGGTCAAATACCAATACTACTGTCTATTACGGGGTTGTTAAATGCTAGTGTAAAAATCATCATAATTTACAGTTATCGACTGAGTAAGCATTCATTGTTATTTTCTATATATTCTTCTAAGATATGCTTTTAGAATTAAGATTAAAGCAATAACAATCAATGATATCGCTATAGCTACTCCAATAAGTGGTAATTTCTTCATAAATTCTTCTATCTCATGTTTTTTCTCACGCGTAGTATTGAGATGGTACAATAACATGTTTATTGGATCCGATGCCGATGGTGTACCAGAAACAACCCATACTGATTCAACGACAGGGCCGCTCCGATATAGTCTCATAACGACAACATCATGGAGTGGCGATGAATTATTCTCATATAGTTCTAATACAGGCGTTATATAGCTATAATTCTTAGTAGGGAGATAATAGATATCAGCCACTATTATATCATCAGCTGTAGCTGTAGTCGAGTTAGTAGCTACTCTAAATAAATCAACAATTCTCTGCAAATAATAATCGTCAATTACAAAAGTGTAATTATTAATTAATTGTTTCATGTATTCTTCATCGGGTGCAGTGTAAATGATTGTTGTCTCAGACTCATTAATTATAGTTTTAGTCTTTATGAATGGATAAGATATAGGTGGTATGTATATCTCGAGATATTTTAATACTGGTTTTCCACTAACATTATCTAGGCCAATTTTTAGTGGATAAGCAACTCTAACATCATTGAATAATATGTAGAACTTGTGATAAGGATTAACTAGATTAACTGTGTAATCATATGAGGTATTATTAGTAGTTGAATTATCAGCTATATAGCTGATCGTGGTTTCAATACTTTCAGCTCCAATACCAGCATAAGCTATAGCTACACTAATATTAGCCTCATCAAACACAGCTACCATGCCTAGAGGTGCAGTATTATTTATAAGTATTTTACCTAAGTATTCTGTTAGATATTCGAGATCGCTCTCGTTTAGGATATAAATGTTGTTTACATATCCATCTCCATAGATTAGAAGTAAATATCCTTTGTTAGTAATAGTCATATTGCATTTCTCGTATTTAATATCGTAGAAGTCCAAGCCAAAACTCTTATTGACATAATGCTCTGTCTTCGAGTATATTAAGCGTCCACAATCGCAGTTGTATCGATACGTTATATTATATAGTTCTAGGAAAGCATTCACCATAGGATCGTAGAGATCTTGGTAATAATTATAATATGCTGGATCAACTAATTCAGCATTAAATAACCTAAGCCCTTTTAGATATGTTAAAGGCTTACC
>CAZHBK010000146.1:0-3589 GCA_964530465.1 uncultured Nitrososphaeria archaeon
TCTTAATATCGCTTATTGATAATCCTGTAAGCCTACTCATTTCACCTGGATGTGGCGTTAGTATTGTTGGATGTCTTCTCTTCTTTAAAATACTAGTTTCCTTAGATATTGCAGTTAATCCATCACCATCAATTAAGACGGGTTTCTCAACATTCTCCACGAATTTCCTAACTAACTCCTGTGTCTCCTCATTTAATGATAGTCCAGGACCTATTACGACGAAATCAATCTTTTTTGAGAAGTCGAGTAGGAAGTCTAGGTTCTCTAAGGCTATACTACCCGTCTCAGTCTCCTTTAGAGGTATAAATACAATCTCACTACCTTTAACTGCGATAAATGGTGCTACTGATTTAGCTGTTGCAAGATATGATAATCCACCACCTGCTTTAAGAAATGACATCGCCGAAAAATATGGTGCTCCTAGATAATTTGCGGAACCTGAAATGAATAATGCTTTACCATAACTACCTTTATGTGTATCTTCATACCTAGGAGGTATTTCAACAGGCGTATTTAATTCCGTCTTAATCTTAGCATCCCTCGTATATACATCTACTGGATATGATATGTAACATACGTATAGCTTTCCAACGTATGATGCACCTGGATATAGGAATAAACCTATTTTAGGTAGACCGAATGTAATTGTGACATCTGCTTTAACAGCTACACCCATTACCTCTCCAGTATCTGCATTTACACCAGATGGTATATCAATACTAACTACAGTCTTCCCTGATTTATTAATAGCTTCTATAATATCCTTATATATCCCCTCGACGGGTCTCGATAAACCCGTTCCAAATATACCATCGATGATGATGTCAGCCCAGTCGAGTAGTTCATCTAATTTATCTATAACCTCCTCTCTATATACTTTCTTTACTGGAAACCTTTCAATAATATCTAAATTCATCCTAGCTTCATCTCTATACTTCTCCCTCCTACCGAGTATAACTTGGATTACATCTGCACCCATCGAATATAACTTCCTAGTTACTACAAATCCATCGCCACCATTATTACCTCCACCAGAGAATACTAGGAACGTCTTATCTTTAACACCATATTCCTTATAAATCACGTAATATACTGCATGTCCAGCATTCTCCATTAGTAATACCGGGTTTACACCATACTTCTCACTAGCGATTTTATCAAGCATTCTAATCTCTTCGACAGTAACGACCTTCATCTGAATCTCCCAAAAATTACTAGCATAGATAACCTATATTTTTATCCTTGATTAGTACAGTTTAAAATTATTTTGAGGAATTCAATAGATGAGGAAGATCCCGCTAACTATAAAAAGGTTTGAACCCAAATATCTCAATGAAATTTTAGAGATTGAAAGAGAATCGTTTAAGTATCCATATGATAAAAGTATATTCCTCTCACTATATCGTATACATCCTGATGGTTTTATAATAGCATTATATGATAGTAGAGTAGTAGGTTATATAATTGCTATACCGTGGGGGTTTAAGGGTAAGATTATGTCAATAGCTGTTAGGAGAGAGTTTAGGAGAAAGGGTATTGGGAGAATGCTAATGGAAGAAGCTATTAAGCATTTAGCTAACCTTGGTTTTAAGGAGATTGATTTAGAAGTTAGAGTTAGTAATATTGAGGCTATTAAATTATATGAGAAGTTGGGATTTAAGATTATCGATAGGATTAAATGTTATTATCCAGATGGTGAAGACGCATATGTAATGGAGCTTAAATTATAAGCCTTTTGACGCTAATGCTATAGCATGTTTAATCATCTTTTCAACCGATGGATTAATACCTTCGATCTTAATACTCATAAATCCCCTAATTAAAACTGCTTCAGCCTCTTCTCTTGAGAACCCCTTAGACATTAGATAGATTATTTCATCTTCGGCTAGCTTACCTATAGATGCTTCATGTGTTAACTCTACATCCCTATACCTCGCCTTTAAGATAGGTATCGTCTCTATATCTGAATCTTCAGTTAGTAAGAGTCCATTACATTCAGTATGCCCTTTAATATATGGTGCTTCAGCATAGATAGCTAGCTTGGACTTCATTCTAGATCCATGACCAGCTAACAACCTAGATATCATCTCAATACTCGAGCCATTACCATATGCATACGCTTCC
Organism: uncultured Nitrososphaeria archaeon; assembly: GCA_964530465.1. Taxonomy (GTDB): domain Archaea; phylum Thermoproteota; class Nitrososphaeria; order Geothermarchaeales; family JDFR-13; genus CAZHBK01. The sequence continues at coordinate 2,125 of CAZHBK010000146.1, forward strand.
TTATTCATCTCAATTACAGACTTCCTTCTTGAGGCAATTATGCTAGATATATGTGCTTTAGCTCTCTTATCTAGATATACTCTAAGTAGTCCATTCAATGCTCTCGATGGTGAGAATGTTATATAATAGTATATGAATTTAGAGTCTTCAGCGATTCTCGCGGTAGTTCTAGAGATCACATATTGCATCGATCCCCAGCCATGAATCATGATATAGTATACTGTTGAATTCCTTCCTACATATATCTCTGTAACTCCATCATGGACTGCTGCAGCCTCTTTAATAATTCCACATCCAGTAACTATTGTGACTTTAGAATTCTCACCTACGATTATTATATTATGAGGTGCTTGAAATATTCTATCCCTACTTAATAATAGGCATGCTTGGATAGGAGTATCGACATGAGTATTATCATCAACTATAACTACATAACCTCCCTCTCCATATAAGTAGTTATATGCCGTATATCTATCTAAATCAACGTCGACAAGTCTCCAATTATATTTACTTACGAGATCACTATATTCCTTTAAAGCCTCTTCATACGTCAGTATTTTAACTCCTTTCAACTTACTATATATCTTCTTAATTAGGGATCTATCGAATTGATAATATGCTGATAATGAATCCGGGTTTAAACCCAGTTTAACAACCCTCTCCCTTATATATTTACTTTTTAAATCAATACTCTCTCTAACATACTCCCTAACCTCTAGATAATCATTTATATTAAATCCTAAGTCAACCCCTTTATCTAAAGCTCTAATCGCTTTCTTTCTCAAATCCTCCTTCTCCAAACTCATTATAACACACCGTATACTCAACTCTTTATAAATTCAGAATATCCATACTCCCTAATCTTAGATAAAATCTCGTGTGGATCTCCAGATGCAATTATACGCTTATTAATCATTATGTATGCTCTATCAATCTCCATGTAATCTGCAATATATCCAGTATGTGTTACGATAATGAGTGATCGGTTAGAGCCCCTCTTAAACACCTTATCTAACACTCTAGCCATAACTTTAATATTACCTATGTCAACGCCTGAATCAACTTCATCTAATAATGCTATCTTAGGCTCTTGAATAATAGTAAGGAATAATTCCGTTCTCTTAATCTCACCACCGCTAAACCCCACATTTACATCCCTATCCAAATACTCTATAAGGCTTAACTCTGATGCATATCTATAAATCCTATCTACATCTCTAATACCACGTAATTTCAGTATATTCTCGGCTAAATCATAAAGCGTAACACCTTTCAACTTTGGAGGATTTTGAACTGCTATTCCAATACCCATCATAACCCTTTCATTAATTGATCTATTAGTAATGTCTACTCCATTAAGTAAAATCCTACCATTTAATACTTTATACCTAGGATCTCCAGCTATCGAATTCAGTAAACTAGTCTTACCAGATCCATTAGGTCCTATTAATAGAATCCTCTCATT
>CAZHBK010000147.1:0-3576 GCA_964530465.1 uncultured Nitrososphaeria archaeon
TATTTGTAAATATATCTGTTCTAGCTTCAATCTCAAATAATCTACTAACTGGAACGTATATTACCTTAGATGTATCCTCTATCTTCTTAATAAATCCTCTCATCGATATATTGCTTTTAAGCATATCTTCTGTAATTACACTCCTACATATATCTCCATTATATACCGCGTATAATGGCTCTATATAGCCTGTAGGCCATATAGGTATAACTGCTCCTACACGGTTTTTAAATGCTATATCTAGTAAATACCTACAGCTCTTATATCCTATTAATGGCATATCACACGCTAGAGTAATGAAGTAGCTATCGTATATCTTCGAGAAGCTATAAATTCCAACTAGTGGATGATAGATATCATTATAACAATCATATATAAGTGAGACATAAGCTTTCAAGCTATCAATAAGATTGTTTATCGGCTTACTCGATATAGCATTCCTCTTGATAGAGATATATATCTTAAACCCACCATTCTTCAATTCATCTATAATTCTTAAGATTATAGGCATTCCATTATACTCTATCAATGCCTTAGGATACCTACATCTACTCGATAAACCTCCAGCTAAGATTAAAGCAGTATAACTCATACCTCGTAATAATATAACTTAATGCATAGGTTAAAATATTGCCTAATAGAATAGATTTAATCCTAGTATGATTAGATTATCTAATCGTGAGGATATCGAAGAACTGTTATATGGCTGTTTGTATTATGGTGGTGGAGGGGGAGGATCTTTCAGGGAGGGGTTAGATCTCGCACTTAAGGTATTGAGGATTAAAGGGTATATAGATATATCTGATATAGATGAGGTTAGGAATGAGGATATTCTCGCTACTGTATCTGCTGTAGGCGTTCAATCTAAGAGTTCTACTTTTGAGATGAATTATATCGTAGATGCAATTAGACTGCTTGAGAGTCAGAGTGTAAGTCTTTATGGATTAATCCCATCTGAGGTAGGTGCTTTCAATACTGTAGTACCGTGGGTTGGATATGCATTATATAACCTAACATTAGTAGATGCACCATGTGATGGTAGAGCACATCCTACGACTTTAATGGGCTCTATGGGATTACATAAGAGAGAGGGATATACCTCTAGATATGCTATAGTTGGAGGTGATAAAGCTAGAGGCACTTATCTAAAGGTTTATACTGAGGGAAGACTTCATGTTAACTCAAGACTTGCTAGACTCGCATCTATCTATGCTGGAGGCATGGTTATAACTGTTAGGAATCCTATTGAAGCTAGATATGCTAGAGAGCATGGAGCTCCAGGATCGATTAAAAAAGCTCTTGAAATCGGTAGGATTATTAGGAAGTATTTAAATGTAGATCTAGCTGAAGCATGCTATAAAGCTATTGAAAAGTCAAATGGAGTTGTTATAGATGAATGTATTTTAGATAAAGTAATGTTAGATTCTAGGGAGGGATTCGATGCAGGATATATTAAACTGCATAGTAGCAGTGATGAGTATAAGGTATTCTACCTAAACGAGTATATGGCTTTAGATTCTAATAGCAGAGGTAGGCTAGCAACATTTCCAGATTTAATAGTCTTATTTAATTTAAAGACAGGGTTGCCAGTATTATCTAGTGAAGCATCTAAATTCCTAAATGGGAAGATATTAATAGCCGTAGTTAATAGAAGTAATTTGATTCTTGGAGATGGTGTTAAATATCCTGAAGCATATGAAGTAGTTGAGGAGATACTTGGGATTAAATTAACCCCATATATCAGGGATATTTTAATAAATTAGATTCTCATTGAATTATTTTTCGAGGGATAATATCTTGAGGAGAATTGGTCTAATTGCAATTAGTCAGAGTTCAAGAGAGGATATAACCAGTGATTTGAGGAGAATGCTTAAGTTAAACCTTGAGTTTATAGAATGTAATATACTAGATGAATATTCATATGAGGAGATTATTGAGAGATTCTCTCCAGAACCCGGTCAAGCAGTTTATACTACTAGGATGAAGGATGGTAGGGAGGTTAAGGTATCTAGGGAGAAGATTTCTAGAGAGGTAAATAGATGTATTTCAAAACTTGAATTATCTGGAGTAGAATTCATAATTCTATTATCAACCACTGAGATACCTAATATCACTAGTAGTATTCCTGTAGTACACCTAGATAAGCTAATTAGATCATATGCATCAGCATTAAAAACGGAAGATTTAGTATCTATTATAATTCCCAGTAGTGAGGAAGCAAGGTATGCATGGATTAAATGGCATTCAGTATTTCCAAACCTATATATCGAGGCAATATCGCCATATACTGCCTCAGATGATGAGTATGAGGAACTTGGAAATAGATTGAAAAAGTTAAATCCTAGGTTGATTATAATGGATTGCATCGAGTATACTCTAAGACATAGAAGTATACTCTCTAATATTATTAGAAGACCAGTTATATGCCCTAGAACTATACTGGCGGGTTTACTAAATGAATTATATCATTACGAAGCTGTAGAGATATAGGATTAGATAGCTATATTTTAGCTACTTTAATATCCTTAGGGAATGTAAAGACCTTACCCCATAAATGCAGCAGTATTGATACCTTTCTCATACCCCTGCCATATCTAACATTAAATTTATCTCGATCTACATTACATGAAACTACATTACCAACTATCAAATCCGTATCTCCACAATCAATAATCTTAAACACTTTACATTCGATAGCACCAATCGCCTCCTTAATAGCTGGTGATTTAGTATACTTTCCACACGATATATTTAAGTTTAAAGTCGATACTTTACCAACTTCCTATTCGATCTAGATCCAACATAGAATATTTTATCGATATACTCTTCAGAGAGTATATTAACCGAGTATACACCATACTTTTTAATCAACTCATTAGTATATGATTCCTTATCAATAGCGATAACTATATGTGGTGGTTCTTCAGATACTGGTGTAACCCATGATGAAGCCATTGGATTAGTCTCAGAATTATATATCCCGGAGCCTATAATGTACGCTGGTTTAGGATGTAACATTAAATAGAATTTCTCAATTAAATCTTTATCAATCATTGAGTAATAAATATTAAACTTAGAACTCATGTAATTCGTCAAAATCATCTTTATTACGGTCTAAATGACTCTTTATAACTAAGATTTTTCCGTATTTATACGGTGATGCACAGATCGTTACTAAATTTATTCTCTCCGCATTAATTAAAAATCCCAGAGATCTTCTCTGTCTACCATATTATACTCTCTCAAGAATTCTCTTAAATCATCCTCATCAACCTCTTCACCAAATCGTTTGAATAACTTATCAATGATTTCCTCTATTTTCTCTTTATCCATATATTTACACCTCTGCTTGTTTTCTCCATAGATCTATAAAAGTAGTCATCTTTTCATTTCCAATCCATTCACGCATCATTTTTCTCTCCATCCGTATGTAACTCTCTGAATTTAGCTGGATCTATAATTTTTTACGTCATCACTAAACTTATCTTTAATGATCTCCGTATATTTCTGCTTCTCTTCTTTTTGAATCATATGAAATCATTAGGTAAGATAGGTAGATCCTGAGCATTTTAATAT
>CAZHBK010000148.1:0-3557 GCA_964530465.1 uncultured Nitrososphaeria archaeon
CCACTGTATAAACTTATTATATAATGGGTGTAACTTAGTCGTATGGAACTCTCTCCTCCAATCAATTGAATTTCCAAATCTTATGATATCTTCTTTTCCTTGTTTTGTAAAATATTTTACTAAGTATACTGGATCTAGAAATTTTTTAACCTCTGATTCTTCAACGCCATCAAGTTCAATTAATCGTTTAATTAACTGAGTATCATTACTCTCAAGCCTATGCACAATTCCCATTACAGCTTCTCCTGTCCAGTGCCATGCCCATGGGTATAAGACATTATATCCCTTTAATCTCTTAAACCTAGCTATCACATCTAGTCTTCCTGAGGTATATGCATGCCCTAAATGAAGTGAGCCATTCATGTAGGGATATGGAAAAGTGACGAAGAATTTCTTCTTTGATGGATCAGGATCGGCTTCAAATACATGTGCCTTCATCCATTCTCTGATCCATCTATCCTCTCGTTTTTTGAAGGGCTTACTTTCCGACATAGCTTATAACCTCCTTAATTACATCATTTAAGGTATATTCTCCTATGCCTCCAAACCTAGCATATCTATCATCACCTTTACCCCCACCTCCCTTCATGAACTTAGAAGCTAGGATCTTAGCTAGTTCAACTGCAGAGAAACCCTTATCTCTTAATTTAGAACCTAAAAAGACTATTAGGTTTATACCGCGCTTTAATTTTATCAAGCCAACATATACGATATCGTCATATTTAGATTCTATATGTTCCCCAACTTTAATAGCTTCATTAATGTCTATATGCTCACTTACGATAATCTTAATTCCAGTAGGAGTATAAATCATAGCGTTTCTATATAATTCCTCTGCTTTTAAGTGCATATAATCTTCGAGAACCTTATCGAGTTTCTTCCTAATAGATTTATACTCTTCCATAAGTGATGTAATTCTAGCAGGTATCATCTCCTTAGAGACATCTAACATCTTAGAAATACCACATAGGATACTTGAATCAAATCTAGATTGTTCAATAGCTTTAGGACCAGATACAAATGTGAAGCGTATAACACCATCGTGAATCTTCTCAACATTTAATATCTTTAAATGCATTAACTCCCTAGTATTACTTACGTGCGTCCCGCAACAGGCTTCTACATCCCAATCACCTACTTTTACGATTCTAATCATTTTTCCAGGAATAGCACCACCTTGATATATCTTAATACCATACTTCCTTTCTGCGAGACTTCTCTCGATCCATTCGGATGAGACTTTCAATGATTTAGATATAACTTCATTACATAATTTTTCAATTTCTAATATATCATTACTCTCAGGTAGCTTATAATGCGTTACATCTAATCTTGCTATTTCAGGCCTCTTCTCTGCACCAGCTTGCCATATATGCTCTCCAAGCACCTTTCTAATTGCAGATAGTAATATGTGGGTTGCGGTATGGTTCATCATTAATTGATATCTTCTATTCCAATCAATGATCTCCGTTACTAAATCTCCTTTCCTTATAGTATTTAAGTCCTTTCTAGCGATCTTATGAAGTATCACATTCCCAACTTTAATAGTATCGAGTACCTCGATTTTCCTTCCATCAGGTGTGATAATCCATCCTACGTCTCCTTTCTGTCCTCCTCCCTCAGGATAGAATATAGTTTTATCTAGTATTACATATTCATCATATATGTCTAAAACTCTACCAGTTGCAGTTCTCCAATATGGATTAATATAGAATAATTCCTCAGTCTTAAACTTACTTAAATCCTCAGGTACTTCTGTCACTGAAGTAACAGATTCTACTCTTTCATGTCTTTTAGCAACCTGCTTGTAGAAGTCTGAAGGAATCTCAACTTTAATATTATACCTTTTTGCAGCCTCAGCTATAAACTCAGGATGTATACCATATGAGTCATAGATTTCAATCAATTGATTTAAGCCTATCTGCCCATACTTTCTTAAATAACGCTTTATTATTGTCGGTGATTTATCAATTATATTCTGATAACGCTTCCATTCAGATTCGACGATCTCAAGTATTACATCTGATACTTCATGAATACCTGGGTAATCTCTCTTCCAGAAATCGATCTGCCTCCTAAATAGCTCGCTTAATATATAATCAATATCTAGTAGTCTAATTATTTTGAATATACGTCTTAGTAACATTCTAGTTAGATATCCTTCCTTAACATTTGATGGTATAGCACCATCTCTTATCAATAAGATAACTGATTTAGAGTGATCGAGTAGAACTGTAAGCCTCTCAAATAATTCCAATTTATTATTTAACTCTTCAAGAGAATAATCGTATTTACTTGCTATATTTTGCCTACACCTCCTAATAATCTCCCTATTACTACTATCGTAGTGTCCACTATATTTAGTGTTCTCAATCAGTATATAGTCTTCAATAGATAAATCGGTTTCTCTCATAATCCATTTCAATATATCACCATATATTGCATGGAATGCTGTAGGCGTTCCTTGTGATAACCAAGCCCACCGTTCAATTCCATAGCCAGTATCAACAGTTAGTACAGGTGTTCTTTCTAAGGATTCATTCTTAATTTTGTACATCATGAATACTAATGTAGATACTTCTAGTCCCGATATAATACCTTCAACATCTGGTCCTGCATTACCACCTCCAATCCAAAAATGCTCTTTATAAATAATTAGATCCTCTGGAATACCTAGTTCTCTAGTAGCGAATTCGTGATGTAATTCTAATGTCTCATCTTTCCAATATACATATCCATCTCCACTCAATGAATAATTAAAGGCATGTGCGCCACCCATCTCAAAAATAGTTAAATGCCTTCCCGCAGTTAATCCAACATTATCAATGTCATCAAACCTAAGGCATGGCTGACATATTACTAATGGGTTTGCAGGTGGCGAGGCAATTCCAGAGGTTACATATGGTTGGAAGACCGCTATGGAAGCTATTGTAACTAGTAAGTCGTCGCGCCATCTAGCAACTACAGGATAAGCCGGTATAATTTCATGTCCATTTCTCTCAAAGAATTTCAGAAACGTATCTCTTAACTCTCTCAAATTATACCTCCTACTTGTTGGAGGATTATTTAAAAAGGTATACTCATTACATGGTGCTTCTCCACAAGTATCTAGATCTTCATTTAACGTCCAAAAGAAAGCACCACACTTCTTACATTTCTTCCTAATATATCCATGGCTCTTCATGAAAGTTATATTGAATTCATTTGGTGATATTTCAAACTTCATCTACTCACCATCAGCTAATACAACCTTTAAAATAATATAATACTAACTAACTGCCATATAGATGTAAATACCTATAGCATTAGTGTAGTTCTAATATTACTCCTCTTTACTCTAAAGTTTTTTCTTAAATTTATTTAATACTCTTAAGGAGGGGATATGCTGTCATAACTTTTCCCTATATCCTTTATATCTTTCTATTATAGTCCCAATTTAATATGAATATATAAGAGATGCGCTAAAAGCTATTCAAATACATAAATTGCTTAGCCTCTCCCTTATATTGCTCTATCTCAAAAATGAATTCGTGATAAATACTTAATACTATCTCTGT
>CAZHBK010000149.1:0-3546 GCA_964530465.1 uncultured Nitrososphaeria archaeon
GGGGAATTCCCCGCGTGGGTTCGAATCCCACTCCCGGCGCCATTAGGTCATCTAAGCAGGATTATATTACTTCACTCACAATTGGATCTGATTCTAATGCCTTCTTTAATAATTCAATCGGAATTGATATCCTAACCCAAGAAGATCTTCCTCCCCTTCTACCTAGGTTTTCTATCTTTCTATCTATTAATCCAAGTACGTTTAGCTCATTAAGTAGTCCTATGAAACGTCTATATGAGAGGGGTGAGTTAGAGAGTTCATTAGCGATTTTAGTATAGCTTGCATATAATGAGCTTGATTTAATCCCTCTACTTAGATACTTTGAATCTTTTCTAGTTATTAAATACAATGTTGCTAGTATAAGTCTTGAATGTAATGGTAATGTATTGATAACATCACATATTTTCTCTCTGTCAATATTAGAATAAGCTTGTCTTACATGTTCAACTGTAACATGTGTATCACCATTCATCTCAGCTATCTCACCTGCAATCCTTATCAAATCTAATGCCTTCCTAGCATCACCATGCTCTGCAGCGCTTAATGCTGCAGCAAGTTTGATTGCTTCATAATCTACTACATTGGGATAGAATGCTAGTTTAACTCTTTCATTAAGAATAACCTCAAGCTCATTTGAAGTATATGGTTTAAATACTAATTCATCTTCACTTAATGAACTTAGAACCCTTGGATCTAAAAGTTCTTTGAAAGTTAAGCTATTTGAGATTCCTATTATTATATATGGAATCTTCCCCTTATCTTGTGAAAAACGTGTTAATCCATATAGTAATTTATCACCATATCTATTTACTAATGCATCTATTTCATCAAGTATTATGAGAAGAGGTTTTCCATCGTTAATGACCTTATTTATAAATCGCTGGAAAGCCTCTTCAGTAGATAATCCTGTGAAGGGAAGTTCTAAACCGACATCCCTAGCCATACTGATAACTATTCTATACTCTGTTCCGGCCAATCTACAATTAACATATGAACAATTAATAGGTACTTTATGTTTCTCAGCTATATTTAAAAACCTCCTTAATACATACTTTACGACAGCAGTCTTTCCAGTACCAGGCTTACCATATATAAACAAGTTAGACCCTCTATGGCCGCGAAGTAAATTAGATAAGAGCTGAGCAATCTTCTTTATCTCATTCTCTCTAAAGGGGAGGTGATCAGGAATATAATCATGGAATAATACAGATTTATCCTTAAAGAGTTTTGGACCTTTTAAAGCTTTCTCAAATATCTCATCAATGTAATTATCATGATCTGCTGGCATAGTTGGAACACGCACCCCCTACTAAACCACTGTTTCAATTGAAAATATAAAGTAAACGTGATAACAGATGATTAAGATGTTTATAACTTATTATAGATATATCTATTTTTCACATATAGAAAATATATTTTTATTCAATGATTTCATTTGAAACAAAGGGGTAGGGGTTATTCACATGATTCACAATTTGTAAATTGATAAATAATAAATTCACTGGAAGTTAGGGATCCCCTCTGTTTCCAGTGAATCATGTGAATTTTTGCTTTTTCTCATTGTATGTAACGTTCTTTCTATACAATATGGTTACACTTCAATTTTAATCTACTGTGAATAGTTAATTGCTAGTGGGTGAAATATAAAAGTGGAAATTAGGAAAACTAAGATAGAAGCAATCTTGGATGATGGAACTAAGATATCAATTGTAGGTTCAGATATTGATAGGATTATAAAGTACTTAGAGTTAATTAAGTCAATTAAGTATTTTGATAATGATTTTAAGTATAGTGATGAATCTAAATTTGTAACTTCTACATCATCTGCCGATCAATCAATCTTTGATAGACTATATACTCTGATTAGGGATGAATTCGGTTCATCAATATTCACATTAAATGATGTATATAGGCTTTATCAAATGAAGTATGAAGATAGCATTAAGAAGAGTACGCTTGCTACATATTTAGCTAGACTAGTATCAATGAATAAATTAAGGAGGTTTGGTAGTAGGGGTAGATATTACTACCAATTAAATATTGAGGCACGAGCCTTTAGAATGTAAATTTAGGGATTAGTATAACTGATAGATTTAGCTGCTTTACAGTTTATCGACATAGGTTTTCATATAGATATATGATTACATACTTTAACTTATTATTCTTCTAATTTCATCCAATTTTTCATCTTTAATATAGTATGTATAAGGTTTTGTATCTGTTCTTCTTTCAACATATCCCATTTCATATAGCTTCTTCAGTTCTCTTGCTAGATGTTCACGGGATAGTTTTATTTTACTTCTAATATCTCTAATGTTTAATGGGCCATCTAATAGCATTCTTAAGATTTGAATTTCGGTTGGGCTTAGTTTTCGCGATTTTAATATCTTATACTCCTTATTATTTACTCTATCAATATGATAGTTGTAATTTAACATAGTTGAGGTATATGTAATGTTTTCTTCTGGGCCGGTTTTTCCCCGAGTACGTCTAGTTATGTTTTCTTCGAATCCTTTAATTTTCTCTTTAATCTTATCTATTTCATTACTTATTCTTATGATTTGCTGATTAACGTTGTTGACAAGAATATCCGTCTTTAAAAATTCGCCTTTTATTTCTTTTAAATATTTTACGATAGTTGAGGTAGTCATTATTAGAAATGCTGATATGAGTACTGATGAGATAATTATGTATATTGCTGGTATTAGATCACTTGTGATGATCATCACCACTATGTCACACGTGATTTGTGATTTAAATATCATGTCACTAATGTCAGTTAAGATTTATTAAATCAAGGTAGTAAATCCTACTAGTACTCCTAATGTAGCTTAGAGTTATTTTTCAAACATTGTAGCATGTATCTTATCAGTTTCTGTATGAAGGCCACCCACTTTATCTCTTATCAGTAAATGTGGTAGTAATGGTAATATAATGAGGGATTATAAAGTTTATTGGCTTAAGACTGGAATAACTAGCTTAAGAATATTTACTCTTCATTTAGTTTACTTAAACTTGAAGATCTCGTTGAGTAGATTGATGATCTCACGGGCTATTTCTTCTTCAATATCTATGATATTTATCCTATTGATAAGAGTTGTGATATCATGACGTGATACTATATTGAGTGATGTCACGATGATGATTGTTATAATTGCCTTTATTATATTTCTTCTTGCCTGACTTAGTATCCTATAGTAAGTACCTCTACTTATAACTTTATCATTAAGTCTTACTTTACCTCTTCTATTCTGAATTGCTTTTGAAAGTATTTTTCTTTGGTAAAAGTCAAGTAAAATTTCTAATTGTCTTTTAGTTAAGTATGACTCCCTAATAAATATATCTATCACTTTGGGATTCAATTCATCTATTATCATCATTATACTCACTTTTAATATATTGACTATTAGGCATTTGTAACCTCGCAATTTAAGTAGTGATATACATTTCTGTATTACATGTGGGCTAGTAGAGATTCTAAATGTTTTTATATAATTACTTTTATGAGCGGTGATAGAAGTATCTATAATTATCTAATACTTAAAT
>CAZHBK010000150.1:0-3539 GCA_964530465.1 uncultured Nitrososphaeria archaeon
ATCTATCAATATTAATTGAACATGTACTATACAAGAAACCTAATATAGCGATATAAATATATTTATTATCTAATTATGAGGAAGAGACCTCTTAAGATTGATGATTTAGAGCGTATTGTTATGGTTTCCGATCCTAAGATATCTTCTAATGAGCGATATACGACATTTACAATATCTAAAGCTTCAATCAAAGATAATAGATATTATTCGTCGATATGGATTTTAGACAATAAGAATTTAGAGTATGAGCAATTAACATCAGGTCCATCTGATCACTCTCATGAATGGAGTCCCGATGGCAGGAGGATTGCATTTATCTCTAGGAGGACTTTTAAGGAGGAGGAAGTTGGTGCTGAGATATGGATTATGAATGTAGAACGTAGGTATGAGCCTAGACTACTACTTAAACTAGATAAACCTATTGAGAATATTAGATGGAGTCCTGATGGAAGTAAAATACTATTTATATCTCAGGTTGGAAAACCAGAGGAGGATGTTAAGATTATTGAGGATATTCCTATATGGTTTAATGGAAAAGGTTTTACATATAATATTAGAACGCATTTATTCATTATCGATGTTGAATCTGGTAATTACGAGCAGATTACTAAGGGAGATTTCAATGTTAAATATGCTGAATGGAGTCCCGATGGTAGTAAAATCGCCTTTATATCAGAGGATTATAAGTTAAAACCATATATTAGGGATATTCATATATTGGATGTATCTACTAGAGAGCATAAGAGGATTACTAAGAGTAATATGAGTATATGGGATTTAACATGGAGTCCTGATGGTAGGTATATTGCCTTTAGAGGGCATGACTTCAGTAGAGGTTTATCGACTCTAGTTAGATTATGGTTGCTAGATGTATCTTCTGGTGAGGTAAAATTATTTACTAATGTTGATAGAGATCTCTATAATGGTATGAATTCAGATGTTAGAGGTCCTTCATCAGCTAGAGCAATTCAATGGGTTGGTAACTATATCTATTATCCTATTGGTGAAGGTGGAGCAGTACATCTACAGAGAGTTAACATTAAGGGTGAAATAGAGCCAGTTATAACGGGTGATTTCACGGTTGAAGATTATTCGATATCTAAGAATTTGATAATAGCTACAATAATGAATTCAGTAGAGCCACCAGAGCTGTATATGTTTAAGAAGGGTACTTTAAGTAAGATATCTAGGTTTAATAAAGCATTACTTGAGGAAGTACATTTAAATAAACCTGTTCACTTCAAGTTTAAAGCTAGTGATGGTGTTGAGATCGATGGATGGATTTTAAAACCACATGATTTTAAAGAGGATGTTAAATATCCAGCGATATTATATATTCATGGCGGGCCTCCAACAGCATATGGGGAAAGCTTTCTACATGAATTCCACGTATTATCTGGAGAAGGATTTGTATTAGTATTCACTAATCCGAGAGGGAGTACTGGATATAGCCAAGAGTTTAAGGATATTAGAGGGAGATATGGAGATCGAGATTACAGGGATTTAATGGAGGCGGTAGACTACGTACTAAAGAATTATAACTTTATAGATGGTGATAGACTTGGTGTTACAGGAGGTAGTTATGGAGGTTTTATGACTAATTGGATAATCGGACATACAGATAGATTTAAAGCTGCAGTAACACAGAGGTCAATCTGTAATTGGATTAGCGATTATGGAACTACAGATATAGGATTCTACTTCAATGAAGATCAAATAGCTGGAGGATTTGAAAGACCCTTCTGGGATGAAAAATGGTTTAATAAGTATTGGGATCAAAGCCCGATCAAGTATATTGGAAATGCAAAAACACCACTATTAATCATACATAGCATCGAAGATTATAGATGCTGGCTTGATCAAGCATTACAAATATTTACAGCATTAAAAGTTAAAGGAGTACCAACCAGACTAGTACTATTCCCAAAAGAAAATCACGACCTATCGAGAAGAGGCAAGCCAAAGCATAGAGTCGAAAGACTTAAGCAGATCATAGAATGGTTTAAGAAGTATCTAAAAGAATAAGAACATATTCCATCCATTCCAACTTTATCTAATAGCTAAGATTTTAACTAACAGCTAACTGATTTAAATAACTACTTAAAGACTCATATACTATATATCTACATTCCATCATTAAAATCAATTACAAATAAATAATCGGAGGCTTCAAATATTTAGAATAGATGGGCCCGTAGCTTAGTGGATAGAGCGCCGGCCTTCGGAGCCGGAGGTCGGGGGTTCAAATCCCCCCGGGCCCGCCACATACTTTAAGATAAAAATCCTGATATAACCCTGCCATTTAATAGAGTAACTTAAGTTTCTATAAGGTAAAGAGATATGAGGTGATAGTTGAGGATTAAAGTGATTGTTGATTTTCATCTTCATATTTCTGAACAAAAATCTTTAAGCACAGTTATATCTGGTTCTTCGAGGAGTTCGACAAACTCTTCTAGTTTACTAGTTGCGAAATCTACTCCGTGAGAGCGTATATAGGAGCGGAGCTTATCGATTCTTCTTATCCTGAGTATCTTCTCTGCAAGCCTTCAAATAATGACAAACATAACCTCATCTAGAATACCTATAGATGTCACTAAGTCGGGATGCTGTTTAAATAACTTAGCAACTTGTTCAGTATACTTACTCTTGAATACATAATGATAGAACCTGTTTGCATTAACAAACACCAACATGGATCGCCTCGATAGATTTATATGGCCTAAAGTTTTTCCATCTTGTTGGTAAGGCGTGAGCAGAAATGTCTATACTCCTACATAGTTATTTCGCAGTTATCCTACATGGCATATCTGTTAAAGTCTTGTTTAGGTTATACTTATGCTTGTGACGCTTTATTGTTGAGGCGATAGAATATTTGTCCCAATATGTGAAGTCTATAAGAGGATATATCAGAAGTCTAGGAGCTCATATATTTGCCAGCTAGTATGATCGCTAATGTAGATTTTATAGCGTTTTTAAACCTTGCTAGCATTATACTTGTATTGGGGACGACCGAGTATGAGTAGGATCATCGAAGCCGTGTATGAGAAGGGTATATTACGACCATTGGAGAAGCTGGATCTGCCTGAGGGCGTTCGGGTGAGACTAAGGATCGAGGGGATTTACGGTCTTCTAAAGGATTGGAGAATCGATTCCCAGAGGCTAAAGGATGAATTGAGGAGGTCGCATGGTTGAGAAGTCTTGGCACGTTACTATGCTGACACCTATGCCTTAGTTGAGATTCTCAGAGGCAGCCCTGCTTATGAGAGGTATGCTAGTGAAGAGCTTGTTACTAGCGAGTTTAACTTATTAGAGCTTGCTTATGCATTAACAAGAGACTACGGTAGAGAGAAGGCGGTCGAAGTGTTGAGAATAGTGCGAGCCTTTGTAACTATAGTTCAGCCTACAGACGAAGACTATGCTGAAGCTTCCGCGTTACATATAGAGTTGAAGAAGCAGAGCAAGAAGCTCTCCCTAATAGACGCCTTAGGATATGTGCTTGCAAAACGCCTCAAAATATTATTCCTAACGGGCGACCGTGA
>CAZHBK010000151.1:0-3536 GCA_964530465.1 uncultured Nitrososphaeria archaeon
ATAGTAGGGAGAGTAGTTATAGGAACTATCCAAGGCGATATTCATAGCTTAGGAAAGAATATTGTAGCTACAATGCTTAGAGCTACAGGCTTCGAAGTATACGACTTAGGTACTGACGTTCCAGTCATGAAATTTATAGAAAAGGCGAAGGAGGTTAACGCCAATATTATTGCTATCTCAGCTCTACTTTCAACTTCACTACCATATATTAAAGATGTTATAAGAAGACTCGAGGAATTAGGACTTAGAGATAAATTTAAAGTTATGGTTGGTGGTGGTGCGGTCACTAGAGAGTGGGCTAGAAGCATAGAGGCTGATGGCTATGGAGAAGATGCTGAAGAAGCTGTTAGAGTAGCATTGGAACTTGTAGGTAAAGGTTAGAGAAGATTTTATAAGGCATGAATCCTAGACGGAGAGCATTTATAGTTTATAGCGGCGGAAGAGCCGATCGACCAACTACAGCATATCCACTAACTACCCACTTAAGGGAATGCGTTGAGAAGTTAGGGTATAACGTAAGTGAGATTTATAGAGATCCTATAAAGCAAGTTAAAGTAATTACATTACTATATGAGGAGACAGGATTAGAAACACTTTTAGTACCATTAGATTTAGTTGTTGAAGCTGAAGCCTTAGGTTGCAGTATAAAATATGTTGAGGGGCATCCCGCAGTTGATAAACCTCTATTCAGAGATTTAAAAGAATTTAAGTATGAAGAGGAGATCTTCGAGAAGAATAGTTTTCAAGTAAAGTATGAAGCTATTAAGATTCTAAGAGAGAAGTACGGTCATGAATTACCTATAATTAATAGAGTAACAGGCCCGGTAACTATGGCAGGAAATGTATTTAATCCAGATAAAGTTATAATATGGTCTAGAACTAGAAGGAGAGAGCTTCGAGACGTTTTAGAATCGATACTAGAAATTAATATTGAGGATTCTAAAAGAGCTTTGAGAAGTGGAGCTGATATTATAGCTGTAGGTGATCCTACAGTTTCAACCATGCCGCCAGACTTCTTCCATGATGTTCTTATCGATATCTATAAAGAGTTTAATAGGCGTGTTGGATCGTTAACATTGCTCCATATCTGTGGGAATACAAATCCAATACTCAAGTACATTCCTGAGACAGGCTTTAATGCTTTTTCATTCGATTCAATAGTTTCAATTCCTTATGCTAGAAGCATTATAGGGAATAGGGTTGTATTAATCGGTAATATAAATAATGTTAATGTATTACTAGAGGGATCTGAAGATGATGTAATTAGAGAAACTATAAAGGCTATGGCTCAGGGCGTGGATGTTCCCGCTCCATCATGCGATATAGCATTTAATACTCCAATACGTAATATTAGAGCTATGGTTAGAGCTATCGAGGGACTAGTCGCAGGAAGCAATATTTAAATAATTGCTTTAGGAATATCAATGCCTAATATTTTCACAGTCTTAGGGTAGTCTTCAATGAAACTGGATGGGAAGTATAACGCATTGATATAGACCTTATTGAAATCTTCTTCAGACGCCAACTCAACATAATTTATCCTATCAACTAGCTTTCTAGCCTTCTCTCTCCATTCTATATTTTTAAGAAGTACTCTAGCACCCGAACCCGCTGTATTACCTACAATCTCGATTCTACGTTCATCTACCTCAGGGAGTAAGCCTAAAATAATAGCATTCTTAGGATTCATGTAAAAACCGAAACTACCAGCAATATATATCTTATCGATATCATTTCTCGTTATTCCAAGTTTTCTTGATAGAATTTTAAAAGCCGCCTGTATTGCAGCTTTAGCTTTCTGCACCTCTCTAATATCCCTCTGAGTTACTACTATATCCTCGCCTATACTTGTTTCATTACTATAGGCTACTATATAAGCATATCCCTCTCCATCAATATATTTAATTCTTCGATGACTTTTAATTATAAACTTTCCCGTATAGTCGATTATTTTAGCCTTTAACATTTCAGCTACTATATCTATTAATCCAGAGCCACAAATCCCTATAGGTGGTATATTACCTATAGTTTCAAATTTAGCTGTTAAAGTCTTGGGATTTATAGTTATATGATCAATAGCTCCATCCAATGCTTTCACCCCAAATTTAATATGACCCCCCTCAAATGCTGGACCTGAGGCTGTTGATGTAGCATAGATTACTCCGTTTCTTATAAGATATACCTCGGTATTCGTTCCAACATCCATAAACATAAACGTTCCATCTTTCTCAGCCAAACCTAGTAATAATATGCCCATTAAACTATCAGAGCCTATAAAACCCCTAACTAATGGTGGGAGATATATCTTAGCTCTTGGATTTACCTTAAGCTTAAGCTTTGAAGCATTGATTAACAATGGCTCTCTAACAATTAACTCATATGGTGCAACTCCCATTTTTCTAGGATTCAAACCTAAGAATAAATGGTGCATTACAGAGTTACCGACAACGACTATATCAATTATATGCTTGACATTTATACCTCTAATCCTACATATACTTTGTATACGTCTATTCAATTCATTAATTAATGCATTATGTAGTCTATCTACTCCATACATATTTGCATGCGTTATTCTAGAGATGATGTCATCTCCAAATACTACCTGTGGATTTTCAAACGAATCAGCAGTTAGAATTCTTCCAGTTTCTAAATCTACGATATATATTGCAATCTTAGTAGTTCCAATATCTAATGCAAGTCCATAAGGTTTAATCTTATCCTTTAATATATCAATGATCTCATAAGCACCATTAATGTTATATATCACTAGATATACATTTTCTGGCAATTCCTCACCTAATTTATTTAAGATATCTAGATCAATCTTCAGTTTAAACTTTAGTGCTGCTTCTATAGATTCTAAACTACTTGCATGCTTAGATGTTAATGTTACAATCTTACGTTTTACAGGTATTATCCTTACGGCAGGATTAAGTTCAATACTAGGCTCATATCCTAATATTGCTGCTAAGAGTCTTCTTTTAGTGATAATTCTAACTTCAACATCTCCTAATACGCGAGCTTGGCATGCAAGTCTATAGCCTCTATCTATATTCTCCTTAGATAATATCTTAATCTCACTTTCCGTAGGGTTTGAAAGACTCCCTCTAACAACTTTAATCCTACATTTACCGCAAATGCCTAAACCTCCACAAACACCACCAATATCAATGCCCAGTTTTAAGGCGGCATGATAAATAGTATCACCATAATCCACATCTACGCATTTATTATAATCCTTAAAGCACACCTTAACCAAGATAATTCACCACACAACTTACACTGTTAACATTACCACGTGTATAATTAAACTACTGTAGATAAATAACGTAGGTAGTGTATTAAGATTACTTTTTAGATTAAGTCTTAAATTCTATAATAATTTTAGATAGCAGTTAACTTAATATTCATACTTATTTAAACACATACTAAGATGGTTAATGTTAATATTACTAATTAAATTGAATACATAGACTTGTAACGGTATTCAAATATCTCATGTAATCTATATGCTACTAAATAGTACAAGCTTT